>CAZJJF010000073.1:0-12211 GCA_964546245.1 uncultured Anaerolineales bacterium | reverse complement strand
CCGGGGGGGTCGGCGCCGGGGGGGGGGGGGCGCCTCGGCTAAATTTTGTTGGCCCCCGGCCCCCCCGCCGCCAGGTTACGCGACCTGAGAGCAGACGTTGCGAAATGGGCACGCCGCCAGCCCTGTTGAGTTAGTCGACCGGGCTGGCGGCGCTCGTCACCCAACTGGACAACACCCGTCGGTAGGGACGTGCGGGCGTAGGGGCGCACGGCCGTGCGCCCCCCAGCGACTCACTCCCCTACGCCTGCCACTTCCGCCTGCACTAGCCGCACCCCCGGCGGGCCGTCGCGCACGGCGCGGAGACGCATCACCAGCACCTCCCCGCTCGTGGGCTGAGCGTCCGGCAGCCGCGCCGCGACAAGCCGCGCCTGCCCGGCCTCGACGTCCACCTCGGCGCGGGCGACGAAGGCGCGCTCGCCGCCCAGACCCGCGCCCACACTGGGCGCGGCCAGTGGCACGGCCTGCGTTGCATCGAAGGCGAGCCTTATGTCGACACCGCGCAACGGCTGACCCTCGGTGCGCGCGATGGCGGTAAACTCCTCGCCCGCCTTCACCATCTTCGGCGCGACCAGCCGTAAACCCGGCGGCTGCCTCTTCTCCTCGGCGGTCCCCCGCTCCACGCTCGCCCCTCCACCCGCCACGCTCTTCGCGCCCCATGGCTGGCTGCCCGCCAGGCCGTAGTTCGATGCCACGAGCACCAGATCCCCCAGGCCAATCGCGCCATCGCCGTTCACGTCAGCGCGGCTATCGGCAGGCGGGGCGCTCGCGCCGTAGTTCGATGAAACCATCACCAGGTCGAAAAGATTGATGCTGCCGTCGCCGTTGGCGTCGCCACCGCGCAAGGTCAGGACAGGCAACGTCACATTGGCGAGGCCGTCGACGACCACTCGCATCGCGCTGCCGAGGTAGCCCACCCGGCTGGCGGTTACAGTGTACGCGCCGGGCGACAGCGGCACGGAGTAGCTGCCATCGGGCGAGGTCACAACCTGCTGCGCGCCGACCTGTACCTGAACGCCGCCATCGTTGCTGCGCCCCTGAAGGTCCACGCGCCCCGTCACGACCCGCGCGGCAGGCGTCGGTGTCGGGGTGGGGGGCGGCTGGAGCGACTGCGCCGCCTTCAGGGCATTGACCAGGGGGATTTGCAGGCCGTTCCTGGTATCCGTCAACAGTGTGCCTGTGGCACGTAGCAGCGTCTCCAGCTGCGCCGGCGTCAGCGATGGGCGCGCCTGAAACAACAGCGCGGCGACACCGGCCGCCGACGGCGACGCCTGTGACGTACCCACGTAGGTCGCCACGCCGCCGCCCAACCCGGTGGAAGAGATGCGCGAGCCAGGCGCGAGCAGCGAAAGTTTGCTATTGCTGTTACTGAAGCAGGCGATGGTTTGCAGGCTGGTCGTGACATCGGAGCAGGCGGGCCAGCCGCTGCCGAACATGGCGTTATAGGTATTGACGTCAGGCTCGCGGCCCACATTCGAATCGTACGTAGCTCCCACCGCGATGACGCCGCTGTTGCAGGCGGGTGCGCTGAGGCTCGTGGCTGAGCCGCTGTTGCCGCTCGAGGCGAAGACGGCGATGCCCTGGGCGTTGGCAAGAGCGACCGCCGACGCGACGGTGGGCAGCTCAGCGTCGCACGTGCCCGGATACGTCGCGTACGTACCCAGGCTCAGGTTGACGATCCGAATGTTGTGCGTCGCCGCCTGTCCCACAATCCAATCCAGCCCCGCTACCCAGTCGGACACCCAGCCCGTGCCCTGCGCATCGAGCACGCGCACAGCCACAATTTTGGCCTTCGGGGCGAAGCCCATCGGCGCGACGCTGCCATCGCCGGTGACGATGCCGGCCACATTCGTCCCATGACCGTTGACATCCTGAGCGCTGGTCCCCTCATCTGTGTTGCCGGGTGGGCAGCCCGCGCTGGTGAAGCAGTGTTGGGCGGCAATGTCGTTGCTCAGGTCAGGGTGACTCGTGTCGATCCCGCTATCAAGGATCGCCACACCGACGCCCTGGCCGGTCAGCCCGTAGACGGTGCGCACCTGATCCGCGCCCAGCGCGGGCACACTGTCGCCCAGATGGGCCTGGGATGTCTCATCCAGGCGAATCGCCTCGACCTCGGACCGGCCTTGCAGGGTCGTGAGGGCCGACGGCGTGATGACAGCGGCGAGGGCGGGCACGTAGGTATACTGGCGTAGCACCTGCATCTCGCTGCGCGGGACGGCGGCGCGGACGGCAGCCTGCGCCTGGGCGACGGCGGCAGCGCGGACGGTGGTCGGCGCTTTGGCCGCCACCGGATCGTGCAGCGCAATGAGCACACGCGCCTTGCCCTGGGCGGCGATGGCCTTGTGCACCCCGGCGGCGACATCCGGCTCAAGTCGTGGCGATTGGGCCGCGGCAACGGTAACGCTCAGCCACGCGAGGGCAACGAGCAGCGGTAAGACTAGAGTACGACGAACGAGGCGCATGGCGCGGCTCCGCGAAGAGGATAATGGCGCTGGCTGGTACTTACTATAGTAACGCTGGAGAAAGGGGAATCGGCACGCTCTGACGCTCGCTCACTGGGGCGGCTCCTGGGTGCGGCGGCGCAGCGCGGCCAGGTCCGCTTCGGAGAAGGTGGGCAGAGGGATGACGCGCGGCCAGACGAGCGCCAGGAAGGTGGCGATGGCGACCAGATACAGTAGCGCGGCCGCCGCCGACAGCATCGCCGTTACCGTCGCATCGACGACACCCACCAGTGGATCGCGCAGGGCGGCCAGGAGCACGCCGCCGTTGAGCGCGACCCACGTCAGCCAGGCCAGCCCCTCGCGCCCCCGCGAGCCGCCGCCCAGGCGCGGCAGTATCCAATACGCGATGCCCGCCGCGAACTGGACCATCCAACCAATAAGCAGCATCTGGACGTGGGCAAGCCGCCATGTCCACCACCAGCCGCTCAGCGGCAGCCCCTTGTTGGCAAGCATGACACCAGCCAGGGTGAAACCGATTCCCAGCCACAGTAGCGCGGCCTTCACAAACCAGCGGCTCGCGGTGGGCATCAGTCGGCCTCGCCGGTCTCGGAGCGACGGCGGGGCGGCGTGGGGCGGGGCTTGACACGCGGCCACACCAGGCCAATGAACAGCCAGATGCCCGTCACCTGCAGCAAGGCGGACAGGGCCAGCGCGCCGCCCAGCCAGGGCGCTGGCCGCCAGGTAAGGAGCGGCTCGGCGACCAGGCGCAGCAGCAGACCGGCGTTGAGGGCCAGGTAGGCCAGCCACGTCAGGCGCGGGTTGCCGTGGGGCTGCTCCCGCGAGGCGGCCGGAAACATCCACACGGCCACACCGAGGATGAGCTGAGTCAGCCAGCCGATCGTCAGTAGATGATAGAACACGGGCTGAAGGGCGAACAGAGCGCCGCTAACGCCAATGGCCTGGTTGAGCAGCAAGGCGGCCCCCAGCAAGGTTGCCGCGACGAGATAGGCCAGCGCCGTGCGGATGATGACCCGCGCCTGGAGAATCATACCGGCCAGGTCTCCGCCTGCCCAATCACGTTGCGCAGGGTCCCAATACGCTCCAGGGATAGCACGATCTCGTCGCCCGCCGACAGCCACTGCCCCGTTTCCATGCCGCTGCAACCGGGAATCGTTCCCGTCGCCAGCAACTCGCCGGGCCGCAGGCTCTCACCCAGCGCGGCATGGGCCACCATCTCGCCCAGGCTGTAGCGGCGGCCCGCCGTGTGGCCCCGCCCCCACAGCGCGCCGTTGACGCGCACCTCAGCGGTCAGGTTATCCAGGTAGGGTAACGCCTCATCTGGCGTGACAACAACCGCGCTCATGCTGGTAGCGAAATTCTTGGCCTTGACCGGGCCGAAGCCGCTGGTCATCTCCGGGTACTGCACGTCGCGCGCGCTAAAGTCATTGACAACGACGAAACCACCGATAGCGGCCGCCGCCTGCTCGGGTGTGGCGTTGCGCAGTGGCTGGGCGATAACCACGCCTAGCTCCAACTCGTAGTCCAGCGCCTGGGTGTAGGGCGGCCAGGGGACCGTCGCGCCGTCGGGGATGAAGCTCAAGTGGTTGCCTACGTAGTAGATGGGCTGCTGGTACCACAGTGGTTTGGGACGCAGTTCGGGGTGCGGTTCGCCAGTCTGAGCCTCATAGGCGGCCAGGGCATCGGCCAGTTGGGGCATGAAGCGGCGCACCATGCCGCGACTGGCGTCGATAACATGCTGCTCGTAAAGCATGAAGTCGCGGAACGACAGGGGCTGGAAGGGCAGTCGCGGCGTCGGATCGAAGGTTCCGCCGAAGTCTTCGTCTCGCACAGCATCCAGGACGGCCAGCGCCTGCTCGCGGAAGGCCTCGCCGCCGCTGAGGCACGCGACCAGATGCTTGATACCGGCGGCGACGATGGGTGGCAGGCTGCGCCCCTGGGCATGGTAGCGATCCTGAGCAGCGCGCAGCGGAACCCAGCGCTCGGCGTGCCAGATGGCGACCGAGGGGCCAGCGGGCGTGGTCACGCGACACAGTTGCATGCTGGCCTCCGGTTAGTCATCGAGAATCGCCACGGCGCGCGTCGGCCCCGCGCTGCCGCCTTGGATCTTGAGCGGGAAGCAGGCAATCTTGAAGCCAGCGGGCGGCAACGCGCCCAGGTTCATCAGTCGCTCGATCTGGCAGTAGGGCAGGTCTACCTGGTGCGCCGCCCAGAAAATCCCTGGCTCGCGGCGGGTGAGCGCGTCACGGGCTTCCACGTCCAGCGGTGCGTCCCAGCCCCAGGCGTCGATGCCCATGACGCGGATGCCCTGCTCGTACAGCCAGCGCGTCGCCGCCGCCGTCACCCCGCAGCCGTGGAACATGTAGTCGGGCTGACCGTAGAAGGTGTCGCAGCCGGTGCGCACCAGGACGATGTCGCGGGGCTTGAGGGTGTAGCCGATGCGGCCCAGCTCAGCCGTCACGTCCGCGACCGTCATCGCGTCGCCCTTAGCCTTGTGGCGCATATCGAGAACCACGCCGTCGCCGAAGAACAGTTCAAGGGGCAGCTCGTCGATGGTCGCAGCACGCTCGCCCTGGACACGGCTGTTGTAGTGCCAGGGCGCGTCGACGTGCGTCGAGTCGTGGCTGCCAAAGCGGGTGAAGGTCTCGACAGCCCAGCCCTCGCCGTCGCGCAACAGGGACGGCGGGACCTGGAACAGGGACTGAATCACGTGCGCGCCGGCTTCGTGGCCCTCGTACTGGATGTCGGTGCGGATGAAGGGCGGCGTCCCGTCGGGGCTGGGGCCAATAGTTGTGGACAGGTCAACGAAGCGCATGGCGTACCTCCAAAGCAGGAGAATCCAGGCCGGGCTAGCCAACAGGCGGGCGGAAGGAAAGGGTAGTCCTAATTGTGCTAATCCCCCAAATCCTGTCAAAGCGCGCTTTTCATAGCACCAGGCCGACGGCAAAGAGAGCGCCGAAGACCGCCAGCAGCCGCGCCGTGCCAACCAGAGCCTGGTTGAGACTCGGCCCCAGCACGGTATACACCATGCGCGTCAGGCTGACCGCCCAGGGCAGCGTGACCCAGGGCAGCAGCGTCCACACCGGCAAGTTGAAACCGAGCCACATCACGAGGGGCACGAGATAGGCGACGGCCACCATCAGGGCGTACTCGGCGCGGGCTGCGCCGCGTCCCAGCAGCACGGCCAGGGTACGTTTGCCCACGACGCGGTCGGTATCCGCGTCGCGAATATTGTTGACGACGATGATGTTGGTGGTCAGCGCGCCGATGGGGATGGCCGCCAGGAAAGCGGGCCACGTCACCGCGAGCGCCTGGACGTAGTACGTGCCCATGACGCCCAGCAGGCCGAAGAACACGAACACGAACAGGTCGCCCAGGCCATTGTAGCCCAGGGGAAACGGCCCCGCCGTGTAGGCCAGACCGGCCAGGATGGATGCCACCCCGATGAGCAGGATGGGCCACCCGCCCAGGTACACCAGATACAGCCCGGCCAGCGCGGCCAGGCCGAACACGAGCCACATCCCGCGCTCGACCGCCTGCGGCGAGAGCAGGCCCGCCGTCGTCACCCGTGTCGGCCCCACGCGTGTCTTGTCCGCGCCCTTCCGGAAGTCGTGGACGTCGTTGGCAAGGTTGGTTCCGATCTGAATGCACACGGCGGCGAACAGCGCGGCCAGCGCGGCCAGTGGCTGGAACCCACCGTCGCGATACGCCAGCGCCGACCCAACAAGGACCGGCACGATAGCAGCAGGCAGGGTATTCGGGCGCGCGGCCAGGAGCCAGGGGTTGCGTGCGTTCATTCGAGTTCAAGCTTACGCGGGATGCTGTGGCGTGATGCGTGAAACGTGAGCTGCTTCGACCGTTCTGGCGTTGCACGCATCACGCCTCACGGCGCTGCTGCCCAGGCTTCCAGCCAGGCGTACAGGTCGTCCAGGGCCACGGTCTCGATGGCGTCGCCGCGTCGCGGCTTGATTTCGACGCCGTCGCGCTGGACTGTGCGTGGGCTAACGGTGAGACGCAGCGGCACGCCAATGAGGTCGGCGTCGGCAAACTTGACGCCGGGACTCTCGGCGCGATCGTCATACAGCACGCGGTAGCCCGCGATGCGCAGGTCAGCGTATAGCCCCTCGGCCACCTCCCTGACCCGCGCCTCATCCAGCTTCAGCCCCACCAGATGAATGTCGGCGGGGGCAATGCTGGCAGGCCAGCGGATGCCGTGGTCGTCATGATGCGCCTCGACCACAGCGGCCATGAGACGATCTAGCCCGATGCCGTAACTGCCCATCACCAGGGGTATCGCCTTGCCGTCGCGGTCGAGGTACGTCGCACCCATAGGCTCGGAGTAGCGCGTGCCCAGCTTGAAGACGTGGCCCAACTCAATGCCACGCCGCAGACGGAGCCTTCCGCCGCACCGGGCGCAGGTATCACCGTCGCGCACAGCGGCGATATTGGTCACGACGTCGGCGCTAAAGTCGCGCCCGTAGTTGACGTTGAGAAAGTGGGTATCAGGCGCATTGGCCCCCGCCACCAGATTCGGCGTGGTGGGAATAGTATCGTCGGCGATGACAAGAAGGGCCGCCTCGCCGGGACCAGGCGGCGAGCGATCTAGTCCGACCGCCGAGGCATAGCCCGCCACCGCGCCAACCTGCCCCATCTCCTGGGTGGTTGCCGGGCGGAGCGCCTGGGCTTGGGCCGCATCGGCCAGCCGCCGCTCGTCCACGTCCAGGTCGCCGCGAAGGAGGGCCACAATGAGGCGCAACCCCGTCTCACCCTCAGCAGCGTACCAGACCGACTTGGCGACACGGTCCGGCGGCACATCGAGCATGTCAGCCAGGTCGGCGATGGTTTCCGCGCCCGGCGTGGCGACGGGCAGCATGGGCAGCGCCACCTCAACCGGGGCTGTCCCCCTGTCGGCAATCGCGACCTCGGTATTGGCCGCGTAGTTGCAGTCGGCGCACTGCACGAACTGGTCCTCGCCCAGGGGGTGAGGTAGCGTAAACTCCACCGAGCCTGCCCCGCCCATCATGCCAGACAGGGCCTCGATGGCAACGGGAGTCAGGCCGACGCGATGGAAAACGGCCTCGTAGGCGCGGCGCATGTGGGGAAAGAAAGCGTCCAGGTCGTGGGCATCGGCGTGGCAGGAATAGGCGTCCTTCATCAGGAACTCGCGCATGCGAATCAGCCCGCCCCGTGGGCGCAGCTCGTCGCGCATCTTACCCTGGATATGGTAGACGGCGGCTGGTAAATCGCGGTACGACTGGATGGCGAAGCGGGCAATCTCGGTGATGGTCTCCTCGTGGGTCATCGCCAGCACGAAGTCGCGGTCGCCGCGGTCCTTGAGTCGCACCAGTTCCGGGCCAACGCTGGCCCAGCGGCCCGATCGCTGCCACAATTCGGCGGGCGTGACCATCGGCATGCGCATCTCCTGCGCGCCGACCGTCGCCATCTCCTCGCGCAGAATCGTCTCGATACGCTGCACGACCCGCCAGCCGAGGGGCAGATAGGCGTACAGGCCCGAGGCCAACGGTCGAATCATAGCCGCGCGGACGAGCAGGGCGTGGCTGGTAAGGTCAGCGTCGGCCGGCGCCTCGCGCAGAGTGCGGCCGAACAGGTTCGATAGGCGCATGGGGAAGCCTCCTGGGCGTCGCGCCTATGCTGCCATAGCGCAGCGCGGGAAGCAAGTATACCCACGTCTGGAAGTCGGCATGCCTCGGCACATGTGCTCGCGGCGGGTAGCCACACCCGCGCACGTGGGCATTGCCAAACCGAAATAACCAGGTTCATCCCATCAGGGGGTCGGCGGAAAAGCGCCCGCCCTTCCCGAGGCGGTGGGAAGGGCGGGCGGGCCAGCGGAGCGCGGCGTCCCGTGAGGGGCCGCCGGTCAGGTCAGCACTTGGAGTAGCCACACGACGAGCAATGGCGGCAGCCTTCCTCGTGAATGAGAGTCGCCTGGCCGCACTCGGGGCACAGGTCGCGATGAGCACTCTTGGCGGTGCCGTTGGTGTAGGCTTCCACCACCTCGTCAGTGGTGTCCGCGCTCAATGGCAGCTGCATCGCCGGCTCAGGTTCCGCTCCAACATGGCGGTTGAGGGCGACGGCGATAGCGTCAGGCAGCGAGGCGACACGATTGGGGCCGAAGCCGATGGCCTGACTGCCGCTGATACCGCGCAGCTTGTGGACGATCTCCTTGGCCCGCTCCCGCGCCGACAGAGGCGAGGGCGTCTGCAACTCCAGGGAACATAGCCGCCCCAACGCCTCAGACACGGCAGCCACGTCGCTGCCGCCCTTGCCGACGTTGATGAACACCTCGTAAGGCTGGCCGTCCACGTCGTTGATGGTGACGTAGGCCGTGCCGATGGGCGTCTCCATGCGGTAGGTGCGGCCGCTGAGGACGTTCTGCCGCTCGCGGGGTTGCGGAATGACCACGGGCAGCGTCGTCTGGCCCTTCTTAGCCTCCAGCGTCGCCTTCGTCTCCAGCACCACCTGCTCGCGCGAACCGGTGACATACACCGTCAGGCCCTTGCAGCCCAGATCCCAGGCCATCATATATACCTGGGCCACGTCCTCGACCGTTGCGCCTTCAGGAAAATTACAGGTCTTGCTCAAGGAGTTATCGACGAAGCGCTGCATGGCGGCCTGAGTGCGGACATGCTCTTGCGGGGTGATGTCGCCGGCCACGACAAAGGTGTCGCGCACGTAGCTGGGAATATCGCCGATGTCCTGGCAAGTACCGGTGTGCAGTACCCTGTCGTACACCTTCTGGCGCGTCTTCTCATCCAGACCGGCCTCGATGAGGGCGTGCTCGAACTGAGGGCTGGCGTAAGTCAGGTCGATGTCGGGGCCACCGTTGGGGTCTTTGACGTGGCGGATGTAAGCCAGGGCAAAGACCGGCTCGCAGCCATAGCCCTCGCAGCCCGCGACCGTCGCGATGGTTCCTGTCGGGGCGATGGTCGTCTGAGCGGCGTTGCGGATACCGTGGCTCTCGATGCCCGCGACGATGGCGTTCCAGTCAATAGCCGGACGACCCCAGTCGTGGCAATAGGGCTGAAGTGGTGTGGGCGGCTGCCATTGGAGAGCGTTGGGGTCGTAGATGGAGCCTGCGATGGCCGGGAAGGGGCCGCGCTGCTCGGCCAGCTCGACCGATACCCTCATACAGTGGTAGCGCACAAACTCCATGATCTGACCGGCGAAATCCTCGCCGGCGCGGCTGCCGTAGCGCACGCCCAGCGCGTACATCATGTCGCCCAGGCCCATGATGCCCAGGCCAATGCGGCGGGCGCGCAGCGCGGCTTCGCGCAGCTGCGGGACCGACGGCACATACTGGTTGGCCGACACGACGTTGTCGAGGAAGTGGGTCGCTACCTCTACCGAGCATTGCAGCTTCTCCCAATCGACACGCCGCTCGTCACCGTCGTCAAGGATATGCTGAGCCAGGTTGATGGACCCCAGGCAGCAATTCTCATATGGCCCCAACCACTGCTCACCGCACGGGTTGGTGCTTTCCAGGTCGTACAGATGGGGTACGGGGTTGGTGCGATTGGCAGCATCGATGAACAGGCAGCCCGGCTCGCCATTGTGGTGGGCATAGGTGACGATCTTGTCGAAGATCTCGCGCGCCCTCAGCGTCTTCATCACTCGCCCGTCGCGCGGGTTAATCAGGTCAAAGTCGTCGTCGTTCTTGACCGCCTGCATGAACTTGTCGGTGATGGCGACGCTGATGTTGAAGTTGGAGATCGCGCCTTCTTCGACTTTACACGAAATGAAGTCCATGATGTCGGGATGATCGACGCGAAGGACACCCATGTTCGCGCCCCGCCGCGAGCCACCCTGGGCAATCTCGCCAAAGGCTTTGTCATATACCCGCAGGAAGCCGACCGGCCCGGTCGCCGTGCCAGCTGATGTCGCCACAAAGTCACCCCTGGGTCGTAGCCGCGAGAAAGAGAAACCATTGCCACCGCCGGTCTGCTGAATCAACGCTGCGTCGCGCAAGGTCTGGAAGATGCCCGACTCGTCGCGGCCCATATCGTCGGTGATGGGTAGTACGAAACACGCCGCCAGCTGGCCCAGGGGTGTGCCCGCGCCGGTGAAGGTGGGCGAGTTTGGAAAGAAGCACAGCGTGGTAAGCAGGTCGTAGAAGCGCTGCTCCGCCGCCCCAAAGCTGCCATACTCGGTGTCGGGCTGGGCCACAGCGCGGCTGATGCGCTCGAACATCCCCTCGACGGTCTCGACGGGCTTACCGTCGGGGCCGCGCCGCAGATAGCGTTTGGTGAGTACCACACGGGCATTAGGTGTAAGACTGATTTCGCGCGACTGACCCTGGGTCGATACAGCGGTCATGGCAGAATCCTCCACGGGCGGATCGGGCTGGGGGCCGAGACGTAGAATCGAGGGCGCTGGTTGGGGGTGAGTCTAGAGGGCCAGGCGGAGTTGCGCGCGCTCCATTTCCTCCCGCTCCTTCCGCTCCTTGAGCCGACGAATCTCCTCGGCCCACATCTCTACATCGCGGAAGTCCCGGTAGACGGAGGCGAAACGCACGTAGGCGACATCATCGATCCGACGCAACTTCTCCATGACCAGTTCGCCGATGAGCACCGACGGCACTTCGCTGCGGTTCTGGCGGTACAGCTCGGCCTCGACCTCACCGATGAGCGCCTCCATGGCGTCCGACGAGATGGGCCGCTTCGTCGTTGCCAGCATTACGCTCCGGCGCAGCTTGTCGCGATTGAACTCCTCGCGGCGACCGTCGCGCTTGATGACATTGATGTTGGCGGCGGCAAGGCGCTCGTAAGTCGTGAAGCGCTGCTGGCAGTCGTTGCATTCGCGGCGGCGGCGAATATCGCTGCCAACCTCGCGCGTATCGACCACACGGGAATCGGAATGGCAGAAGGGGCAGCGCATAGGGTCTCCAATGCGACTGTCGAAATGGGGCAGGGGCGGGCGCACCGACACGCGACAGACGACGGCGGGGCACATAGCACCCCTACGTCCCTGGAGGCGGTCCCAGTAGCCAGAACACCGACCTCCTACATGTAGGGGTATTCAGTCGACTTACGGCACTATATGTTGTGCGTGCGCGTGGAAAATAGTGTAGCACAGATGGGGGTAGATTTCAAGGGCCGTGGCTTAAAATCCACCTTAAAACTAAGGTTTCACCGGAACCTTCACACAGGGCAGCACATAGCGAGCGGGGCCTGTCGCGCGACAAGCCCCGCTGAGAGTCGGAACGACATCCTGACCGCTGGTTGCCTGAATTGTTGCCTGGGGTTCTTCCCCGTTCGCTTTGCTCAGAGCCTGCCCTGAGCTTGCCGAAGGGGCTTCGGCGCGCTCAAAGCGACAGTTCGCAGCCTGCCTATGCGTGCTGGCATCAGCTCTCCAGCAGGCCGCGCAGCACGTACTGCAGGATGCCGCCGTGTCGATAGTACTCCAGCTCCTGCGCCGTGTCGATGCGGACGTTGACGGGGAAGTCAATGACCACGCCATTGTCGCGCGCCGCCCGCACCCGCAGCTCCCGCCCGGCAGCGAAGCCAGTCTCGACTCCCTCGGCCAGGCCGATGATGTCGAAAGTCTCGTGGCCGGTCAGGCCGAGAGTCTCGGCCGTCTCGCCCGGCTTGAACTCCAGAGGCAGGATGCCCATCCCGACCAGATTCGAGCGGTGGATGCGCTCGTAGCTCTCGGCGATGGCGGCCTGGATGCCCAGCAGGCGGGGGCCTTTGGCTGCCCAGTCGCGGCTCGACCCGGAGCCGTACTCCTTGCCTGCC
>CAZJJF010000072.1:7895-13254 GCA_964546245.1 uncultured Anaerolineales bacterium | reverse complement strand
TCCCTACCGGGGCAACTGAGAGGAGGCCCTGAGTGGACGAGGTCCTGGTCCGCTTCGTACAGACCCTACGCGCCGCTGGCCTGCGCGTCTCCAGCAGTGAAGCCCTCGACGCCATGCAGGGCGCGCACGCGGTCGGCCTATCTGACCGCGCCGCCCTCAAGTCCGCCCTGCGCGCTACCCTGATCAAGCGCACCGACGACATCCCCACCTTCGACCCTCTCTTCGATCAGTTCTTCGGTGGCGACGGCCAGGACCCCCAGGGGGGCCAGGGGCAGGGGCAGGGACAAGACGGGGACAATCCCCTCTGGCAGCAGAGCATGGACCTGGAAACTGCCTTGCGTCTGGCCCTCGAAGAGATGGCCCGCCAGGGCCGCCGCCCCCCCGGCCAGCTGTCCCAGGCCGTCCTCAAGGGCGATATGCCCGCCGTCCTGGCCCTGATGGCCATGCTCGGCCTGCTAAGCGACCCTCGCGCGGACCAGCCCGGCCAGCAGGGCCAACCGGGGCAGCCAGGACAGCGCGGGCAACCCGGCCAGCGGGGTCAACCCGGCCAGCCCGACAAGGGCCGAGGGCGCGGCCAGCGAGGCGGCAGCTACACCTCCGCCTGGCAGATGTTGGAGCAGATGGGCTGGGAACAGGCGCGCCAGGAGATGCTGAAGATGGCCGACGCGCTGGACAAGCTGGGTGAGCGCGAGCTGGCCCGCCTGCTGCGCCAGCGCATCCACGAGGTGGACGAGCTATTCCCCCGCTGGGTGGCCGCCGAGGCCGCCGAGCAGCGTCAGCGCGACCAGCAAGACCAGGGCGGCAGCGGCGGCGAAGGCCCTAACATCGAGGGCGTCCCCCCCAGCGGCCCCGCCCTTACCCAGAAGGACTTCTCCCAATTCACGCCCGACGAAGTGCGCGCCATGGCCTCTGTCGTCCAGCAGCTTGCCAAGAAGCTCAGCCAGGACATATCGCGACGGCGCAAACCCGGCGGGGCCAAGCGCCTCGACTTCAGCCGCACCATGCGCGCCAGCATGAGCACCAACGGCGTGCCGATGGAGCTGTGGTTCAAGCAGCCGCGCCGCAACCGCCTGCGTATCGCCGTCCTGTGCGACGTCTCGTCGTCGGTACGCAATGCGTCGCGTTTCATGCTCCAGCTGCTCTACAGCCTGCAACATCAGCGCGGTCGGGTGCGCTCCTTCGTCTTCATCAGCGATCTGACCGAGGTCACCGACTACTTCAAGTCCCACTCCCTCGACGAGGCGCTACAGATGGCAACCTCCGAGGCTAACATCCAATACTGGTCCCACAGCGACTTCGGGCGCGCCTTCCGCCTCTTCCTCGACAACTACCCCGACGCCGTCACCACCCGCACCATCGTCATCATCCTCGGCGACGGTCGCAGCAACTTCTACGACCCGCAGCTCGACGCCCTGGCCGCCATCCACAAGCAGGCCAGGCGCGTTATCTGGCTCAACCCCGAGGCCCGCTGGGGTTGGGGCAGCGGCGATAGCATCATCGACATGTACGAACAAGAGACCGATGTCCTCGAAGAGTGCCGCAACCTCGAGCAACTCGCCGAGATGATGCGCCTGCTGGCAGAGTAGCGCTTACCTTCGGTTCCTGGACTCACAAGGTCAAAAAAAGACAACCGAATCGCGCGCACAATCCCATTGACAGCGCGTCCTGTCTCATGTATACTGGCTTGCATCCCCCCAAACACGTCAAGTTAGGCAACCGAGAGTCGACTCAGGAGGCATCAATGACCTTGCGCCGGCGATGGATGTGGACTGCGCTCGGAATACTGCTGCTCATGCTCGTCGCCCTCGCCCCGGCCGCCCTGGCCGACGAGGGCAAGCTAGCCGTGGTCGTCCACGGCCTCAACAACCCTCGCGGCCTCGACTTCGGCCCCAGCGGCCTGCTCTACGTCGCTGAGGCTGGGGCAGGCGGCACGGGGCCATGCTTCAGCGGCCCCGAGGGGGGTGAGGTCTGCCTGGGCGACACAGGCTCCCTGACCCGCGTGGACCTGTCGCGCCGGGTCCAGGAACGCATCGTCAGCGGCCTGCCCTCTATCGCCGCGCGCGATGGCAGTCAGGCAATAGGCCCCGTTGACGTTTCCGTGTTCAACGACAGCCAGATCAACATCATCATAGGTATGGGCGGCAACCCGGCCGACCGACCTGACCCGAACCTGGGTCAGCTCATGCAGGGTCGCGCCTACTGGGGCTTCCGCAGCATCGCCGACGTCGCTGCCTACGAGGGCACAGCGGACCCCGACGGCGGCGAGATCGATACCAACCCCTATGGCCTCCTTGCGTTGCCGGACAAGCAAATCGTCGCCGACGCCGGCGGCAACGACCTCCTCCAGGTCGATAGCAAGGGCCACATTACCACCCTGGCCGTCTTCCCCGACCGGCTGGTTCTCGCGCCGCCCTTCCTCGGCATGCCCCCAGGCGCTACGATCCCCATGCAGGCTGTCCCCACGTCGGTCGCGCTAGGCCCTGACGGCGCGTACTACGTAGGCCAGCTGACCGGCTTCCCCTTCCCCGCCGGCGCCGCCAATGTCTGGCGCGTCCCGGCCGGCGGCGGCACGCCCACCGTCTACGCCAGCGGCTTCACCAACATCATCGACCTGGCCTTCGCTAAGGACGGCTCCCTGTACGTCCTGGAGATCGCCAAAGACGGCCTGCTGGCTGCGGGGGAGGGCCTGCCTGTCGGCGCGCTCATCCGGGTCGCCCCCGACGGCGCACAGACCGAGATCGCCAGCGAGGGCCTGCTCGCCCCCGGCGGCGTGACCGTCGGCCCCGACGGCGGGCTGTACGTCACCAACAAGAGCATCCTGGCGGGGGCGGGCGAAGTCGTGCGCATCCAGCCCTAACCTGGTAACTTAGGAGAAGAGTCGAGGGCCAAGGGGGAGGAACCTCTCTCTTGGCCCTTCGCCTATACCAACATCGGTGTACAGGCTGCAAGATGGCAGTCGGCGCTGACTGTCATGCCGAACGGAGCGAGGCCGCCCTGCTTTCGCTGCCCCACCAGAGACCCCTCCTACTGTGGGGGCGACAGTCGGGCGTCCTCTGCTTGGCAGCCAATTCAGACGCGACTGGTATAGCCTTCTGCCTGTAACATGGTCAACCCAGGACTGGCATGCGCAGCGGCAGCGCCTCGAACGCCAGACGTCGCATGTCCAGCGACAGAATCTCCCCGTCAGCCTGCACAGGCAGCGGCTTATTGGCGTCGACGGTCAACCACGGCGTGCGCACCACCGTCACCTGCTCCTCGCTAATGTGCTTGCCCTGGTAGACCTTCGGCAGCAGGCGCAGAATCTCTGCTCGCCCCATAGCGTCGGCCATCACCACATCGAACAGCCCATCACGCGAGTCAGCGTCGGGCGCGAACAGCATACCACCGCCCGCCCGGTGGCCGTTGGCAACCGACACCATCAGCATATCCTTCTCCACCTCGCCACCCTCCCAGCGCAGATGCAGTCGGGGCAAAGTGTAAGACCCCAACGAACGAAAAATAGCGATCAGATAGATCAGCGGCCCGACCGGAGCCGTCACCTTGCGGCTCTCGGCCGTCACGTGCGCTTCGAAGGCCAGCCCCACCTCATTCGCGAAGTACTCGCCGTTCACCCGCCCCACGTCCACCAGCCGCGGCTCCCCCTGCGCGATGCGCTCCACGCACTTCTCGATGGAGTGAGCGGGCAGCCGCAGGTGATTGGCGAAGTCGTCCCCCGACCCGATGGGCACAATCCCCAGCGGCCGCGTCACCTCGCCGCCCGACGCCGCCAGCAGCCCGTTGACCACCTCGTGAACCGTGCCGTCGCCGCCGACGGCCACCACAACGTCGTAGCCCTCAGCGGCCTCGCGGGCCAGTTCCGCCGCGTGGCGCGGTCGCGCCGTCAGCGTCACCCGGTAATCGAGACCCTGGGCCGTCGCCGCCTGCATCACGCGCTGGATGACCTTAGCGCCCGTCCCGCGCCCCGCCCACGGATTGAGGATGAACAAGTATCGAAGCTTCTCAGGTTTCACGTTTCACTCGCCACGCGTCACGCTCTACGCTCTACGCCTCTTGAGAACCATCCGCTCCACCGGCCGCTTGGCCTGGATGAACCACGGCTCACGCTCAGCGTAGCGAGCGACCAGAATGGTGTATAGCCCCAGCCGCCGCCCCGCCCACACGTCGGTGAAAACCTGATCGCCGACCATCGCCGCTTCATCCGGCCGCAGCCCCAGCGCAGCCAGCCCCTGCCGCAGTCCACGTCGCCGCGGCTTACCCGACTGGGCAATACCGGGGATACCCAGTTCTCCTGACAGCGCCACGATGCGCTCCGGAGGGCTGTTAGATACGATGGCAATCTGGAAGCCCTGCGCCAGCGCCGACTTGACCCACAGCGTCACAAAGGGATCGAAGTGATCGCCGTGGTGCTCCATCAGCGTATTGTCGAGGTCGAACAGCAGGCCGCGGATGCCCCTGGCCGCCAGAGTCTGGAGGGGAATCTCGTGCACGGAGCGAACGACAAGGTCAGGCGTAAGTTGGTCTAGTAGCGGGGCCATAGCTTATGTCAGCTCCACATCATGGGGGCCGCTCTCCTTGACCCCGGCCTGGGTGATGCGCACGAAGCGCGCATTGGCCTGCAACTCCGGAATAGTCCGCGCGCCCGCGTAGCTCAACCCCGAGCGCAGCCCGCCCACCATCTGGCTGAGCACCTCGCCCACGTCACCCCGATAGGGTACGACGGCCTCGACGCCCTCCGCCACCACCGCCTGCCAATCCACCTCCTCCGGTGGCTTGTCCCCCGGCTCGACCCCCTGGCGGCTGATATTCGCCGCCAGAGACGCCATGCCACGACTGACCTTGTACTTCCGCCCTCGACGCATGATGGTCATGCCCGGACTCTCCGTCGTGCCCGCCAGCAGGCTGCCGATCATCACCGACTGCGCCCCGGCCGCAAGCGCCTTTACCACATCGCCAGACGCGCGGATGCCGCCGTCGGCAATGATAGGCACGCCCAGCCGCCGCCCAGCCGCCGCGCACTCCGTGATGGCCGATAGTTGCGGCACGCCGAAGCCTGTCACGATGCGAGTGATGCAGATGGAGCCGGGGCCAACGCCTACCTTGACCGCATCCGCCCCCGCCTCCGCCAGGTCCTCGACCCCCTCGGCCGTCGCCACATTACCGGCGATGATTTCCACGGCGTGGCCGAACTGGCGGCGCAGCGTGCGTGTCGCCTCAATGGCGTTATCCGAGTGGCCGTGCGCAATATCGACGACGATGACATCCACCCCTACCTTGAGTAGCGCCTCGGCTCGCAGAAGGTAGCCGGGCCGCACGCCCACCGCCGCACCTACACGCAGCCGCCCCTTCTGATCCTTCGTCG
>CAZJJF010000072.1:3682-7885 GCA_964546245.1 uncultured Anaerolineales bacterium | reverse complement strand
TTTCGTGCGCCCTGGGAGGCTCTGCTGCGCGGCCTTCGTCGCCAGCGGGTGCTGTTGCCGCTGCACGATGTCCTTGGACGTGATGACCCCGTGCAGCCCGCCCGCGTCGTCCAGCAAGGGCAGCTTCTCAATCTTGTGGCGGTGCAGAATCGCCTTCGCCTCATCCACTGACGTGTTGGGCGGCGCGATAACGAGTCGCTCGCGAGGCGTCATTACCTCGGCTACCGGGCGTCGCGGGTCATCCTCGAACAACAAGTCGCGCTCGGTCAGGATGCCCACCAACGCCTCACCGTCCATAACCAGCAGCCCACCGGTATCCCACACGCGCATGGCGGCCCGCGCCTCGGCGACGGTCGCCCCCAGGCCGATGGTGTAGGGACTCTCGACGACGTAACTCTCAGCGCGCTTGACCTTCGCCACCTCGGCCGCCTGGCGATCCGGCGGGTTGAAGCGATGAATGACGCCAATGCCGCCCGCCCGCGCCAGGGCAATCGCCATCGCCGACTCGGTGACGGTATCCATATTGGCGCTCACGATGGGGATGTTGAGGGTGATACGCCGTGACAGGGGCGTGGCCGTGCTGACTTCACCCCGCGAGCGGATACTCGATCGCCGGGGAATCAGGAGCACATCATCGAAGGTCAGGCCCAGGGGAAACTCCTGCTGCCCCAGGTCGTCAGGCTCACCCGCCGGCGCGACGGATGACACGGGAGCGGCCATGTCTCTCTCCTCCAGAAGAACTCGCCTCGGCTCGTTGCCCGCGAATTATACATCGTTTCCGCTCGGCGCGCCGCCGTGGGCGCAGCGCCCCTGCTCGTGGGTCGGAGCCCGCCTGCAGGGTCACGCGCCGCGAGGGCGGCAGGGGTACAAGCCAGGCGAGGGCCAGCCAGAACAACATTCATCGACGCCTAAACTTCGCTTAATGCGCGCTTAATGCGGGCCGAGTATCATAGAGACAACAACGGTGGCTGACCTCCCACCGAAACCTCTCAGAGACAACGGCCTGCGGACGGCGTGAGCAACCGTCATCAGGCCGTTGTTTCTATGTTCACGGCGCCAGCCGGTTGAGGTCGCGCGGGAACAGAGTCGCCAGGCGCACGTTACCCACCCCCGTCAGCTGGGTCAGCAGCCGCTCCAGGCCGATGGCGAAGCCACCGTGGGGCGGCATGCCGTAGCGGAACGCTTCCAGGTACCACTCGAACGGCTCGCGCGGCAGCCCGCCGCGTTCCAGCGCCGCCAGGTAGTCCTCGTAGCGGTGCAGTCGTTGGCCGCCCGTGACCAGTTCCGTGCCACGAAACAACAGGTCAAAGCTGTTCGAGTAGCGCGAGTCGACGGGGTTCGGGTGGGTGTAGAAGGGCCGCTTGCTCATCGGGTAACCCGTCACGAACAGGAAGTCGCTACCGTGCTCCTCTTGCGCCCACGCGCCAAGCCAACGCTCATCCTGGGGCGACAGGTCAGGCTCGCCGCGCACGTCCACGCCGTGACGCTGGTAGATGAGGTCCTGCGCCTCGGGGAAGAAGATGCTTGGGAACGTCAGCGGCGCGGTGGCCACAGCCACCTCCCAGCGCGCCAGATCCTCGGCGTGGCCCTCGGTCAGGACGGCCAGGATGCCGCGTATCACCTTGGTCAGCAGGGCCATGACCGTGCGGTGATCCTCGATGAAAGCCATCTCCGCATCCAGGCTGACATACTCGCTCAGGTGGCGCGTCGTGTCGTGGGGTTCGGCGCGAAAGACCGGCCCCACCTCGAACACGCGCTCGAACACCCCCGTCAGCACCTGCTTGTAAAACTGGGGACTCTGGGCCAGGTAGGCCGGCCGCCCGAAGTAGTCTAGCTTGAAGACGTTCGCGCCGCTCTCGGTGGCCGATGCGACAAGCTTCGGCGTCTGCACCTCGGTGAAGCCCTCAGCGGTCAGCGTCTCGCGGAAGGCGCGCATGACCCCCGCGCTCAGGCGAAAGAGGCTGCGCTGACGCGGGTTGCGCGCCGCCAGGACACCGTGGTCGAGTTGTACCGGTAGCCCGACCTTCAGGCTGGGCTTGTTGAGGGGGAAGGGCGGCGGCTCGATCACCGGCGTGATGACCTCGATGCGCGGCTCGCGCAATTCGACGCCGCCCGGCGCCTGCGCCTCGGCGGCGACCAGCCCCTCGACGGCGATGACGCTCTCGGTCTGCAAGCCCTCCACGGCGGCGAAGGCATCCGTCGACTGGCTGACGGCCTGAAGCAGGCCATAGCCGTCGCGCACGACGAGGAAGGTGATCCCGCCCAGGCGGCGCAGGTTGTGCAACCAGCCCTGGACGCGGACGCGCTCGCCGATGCGCTGAGCGGCGGCGGTAGTCAAAACACGCTCCTGAAGCGCGGTACGAGTCTCAACGGTCATGATGTCTCTCCCTATCACCCACGCTGCGGTGGGCGTGCGTCATCGTGTTGCGGTCATTATCGTTGTCGTCGTCATCGTCAGGCTCCACGCCCACCACCCCCTCTCAGGAAAACGAAAAGCCCCCGTCCGAAAAGGACGAGGGCGTGAGCCGTCGTGGTGCCACCTTTGTTCGCCGCCACGCCTCACAGGGCAAGCGGCCTCAATCGACCCCCAGCAGGGTCGCGCCGTGATAACGGGGGCGAGCCGGAGATAGCTACGCCAGAGACTAGGGATTAGAGATTGGAGATTGACACCTTCAATCTCTAATCCCTGATCTCCGATCTCTGCTCTCGCTACCCCACTCGGGAGCGTCGTTCGGCGGGTCCGCTCGGCTACCTCTCACCGTGAGCCATTGGCTCCGTAGCTCGCTGGGCGGCGGTCGCCCGCTTACTCTTCTCCGTCAACGCTTTACGTCTCAAGCTGTGACAGGTATTGTACTCCAACCGCGACGGCGGGTCAATCCGCCATTTGGGGGATAGCAGCCGCTACCCCTTCGCCTCGGGCCGCTGTCGCCAGTAGACGATGATGTCCAGGTCGCCGGGAGACGCGCCCAGCTCGGTCAGCATCGCCGCCACCTCGCTGCGGTGCTGCGTGCCGTGGTTGAGCACGTGGGCCAGCAGCAGCCACCGGTTGCCGCGCCCCGCATGGCCGCCTAAGGTGCGATAGTCAACATCGCTCGCCAGATTCGCCTCCGTCAGCCCTGCGACGAAGGCCCGCATCGCCCGCTCCTCCTCAGCCCACAGAGCGCGCAGCGCATCGAAGTCCCCGCCGTGCAGCACATCAGGCAGCGCGGTGGGCGACCCCTCCCCACTCAGCCGCCGTCGCCACAGCCACTCTGCCGCCAACGTATGGGCGAGGGTATCGTGCACGTTGCCGATGGCAAAGACCGGCGTGCGCCGCTGGGCGTCCGTCAGGCGCGCCGCCGTGTCGAGAAGGCGATGGTGCGCCCAATAATTGTAGTCGTAGAGAATCCGCAGGAACTCGGCAGGCATGACCGGCGGGGTCGCGTTGGCAACATCCTGCGGCGGGAGATTCGCTTCGTCCAGGTCCAGGTCACCCGGCGAGTAGGTTAGCTCCGTCAGCATGGCGGCCACCTCGCTACGGTGCTGTGTACCGTGGTTGAGCAGATGGGCCAGAATCAGCCACAACGGGTTATTCCAATCGCGCCCCCCCGTCGTGCGGTAGTGGATGACGCGGGTCAGATCGGCTTCCGCCAGTGTGGCGAGATAGGCGCGCCAGGCAGCCGCCTCCTCATCCCAGCGTGCCAGCAGCGCCTCAAAGGTGGGCGCGTCCGCCTCCTGAAGCAGGGTGGTCGGCGAGGCGTCATATTGCAGCCTCTGCCGCCACACCCACTCCGCTCCCAGAGTGTGCACCAGCGTCTTGTGAATAGAACCGATGTTGAACAGCGCCTCGTGGCGTTGGTCCTCCGTCAGGCGCGCCGCCGTCTCGGTAAGGCGGCGGTTGGCCCAGGAATTGTAGCCATAGAGCGTGGTGAGATAACCAACGGGCATCGTCGCCTCCAGGAGCGTGTGGTAGGAATGTCGCGCGTGGGCCGACGGGGCGCGGCGCTAGGGGTCTCGCGCGCGGTGGTCCTGGACGGCCGCGCCCAGGCCCGCCCACTGTTTGACCGGCGCATCCAACCCCAGGCGCGCCAGAACGCGACTCACCGTGTCATTCACCATGTCATCGATTGTCTGGGGGTGGTTGTAGAAGGCAGGCAGCGGAGGAAACAGGATGGCCCCGTTCTCGGTCGCCTGCAACATTGCCCTGAGGTGTCCCGCGTGCAG
>CAZJJF010000072.1:0-3672 GCA_964546245.1 uncultured Anaerolineales bacterium | reverse complement strand
CAGCGGCGTCTCGCGGAACATGAGCGCCACAGGGCGGCCCTCCTTGAGGTGGACATCGGCGGCTCGGCTGATGAGGTCGTCGGTCAGGCCGTAGGCGATGGCTGACAGAGTCTTGACGGAGCAGGGGGCCACCACCATCCCCCGTGTGGCGAAGGAGCCACTGGCGATGGTCGCGCCGACCTCGCGGTGGCCGTGAACCACGTCGGCCAGGGCGGCCACATCCTTGTAGTCGAGATCCGTCTCGCTCCGAATGGTCTGGCGGGCGGAGGGGCTGACGACCAGATGGACCTCCAGCCCACCCAGGGCGCGCAGCGCCTGAAGCAGGCGAATGCCGTAGATGGCCCCGCTCGCGCCAGAAATGGCGACGACGATGCGCCCCGGCTGACTCATGCCTTCTCCCCGATATGCAGAGCCACAGTATTGAGCATCAGCTTAGTATAGCGCACGTCCTGAAAGCCCACCTCGGTCATCAGCCGTTGCAGCTCGTCGGCGCTTACAAAGCGTTCCACCGACTGGGGCAGGTAGGTGTACGCATCGGGCGCACCCGCAATGACGCTACCCAGGCGCGGCACGACACGGCCAAAGTACACGCGGAATATCTCGCCCCACAGGGGCGTATCCACCGGCGTAATCTCCAGCAGGATGGCGCGGGCGCCGGGCTTGATGACCCGCCGCATCTCGGCGAGCGCCTGGCTCAGGTCCGCCACGTTGCGCAGGAGGAAGCCGTTCACCAGGCCATCGAAGCTGTCGTCGGGGAAGGGCAAGCGGAGCGCATCGCCCTGGACGTAGGCGGCGCGGCCGTCGGCCTCGGCCAGCTTGGCGCGGCCCGCGTCCATCATCTCGAAGGTCAGGTCTACACCCACCGCGCGAACATCGGGGGCGGCGTGGGTTAGCAAGGGCAAGAAATCGCCGGTGCCCGTGCCAACATCGAGGATGATACCGCCAGGCGGCACAGCGACGGCCGTCACCGCCAACCGCCGCCAGGACTGGTCCTGGTAGCCAGTCATCAGGCGGTTCATCGTGTCATAGCGGCCCGCGATCTGGCCGAACATGTTGCGGACGTAGTGGGCTTTCGCCTCGCCACTCAGGCTGGTCATAGTGTTGGCTCAAATCGGACCAGGGTCAGCGGCTGGCTGACGCTGCCATCAGGGTTGAGGGGCGGCTCGATGCCCAGCCGCCGCATGAAGTCGTACATCACCCGCGCATCCCACACATCGAAGCGATCGTCGCGGTGGACACGGGCGTCCTTGTCCAGCAGCTCCATCGCCCGGTCGACAACGTCGTACTCCTCGCTCTGGTCGGGCGGCCACGCCTCCGAGCGCGTCAGGTAGGGCGCCAGGTCAGCCGCGTCAACGCCCAACTCAAGGGCTAGCACCACCGGATTGCCCGCCGACTCGGCCATCTCGGCCGTCGAGCTATCCTCCCAAAGGGCAGGCTCGGAGTCGAAATGATCCACCGGGCGGCCGTTGACGAAGAGCCAGTACAACCACGACCCGCCCTCGTGCAGGTGAAACATGAAGGCGGGCGCGCCCAGCAGCCGCGACAGATCGGCCGCCAGCGTCTCGAACGGCTCCGGCACAATGATGGTCAGCCAGCCATTGGCAGCGCCGAGGCCGAACTCTCGATCCCCCGCCGGCGGGTGGGTCGCCCCGCTGAGCACATCGGCCAGGCGCACATGGCCGTGCTGCGTCATCAGGTGGACCAGCGTTCCCAGCGCGGCGGCATTGGTAACGCCGCGCAAGGATATGAACGTGACAAAATCGGACATGACCGCTCCACTCAGCCCGTGAACATCCAGGGCGCGAGGCGCCGCTCCAGCCGGTCCAGCGACAGATACAGTAGCAGGCCTAGCATGCTCATGGCGATGACGCCAGCGTACATCTCTCGATAGGCCAGCCTGGAGTTAGCATCCGTGATGATATAGTAGCCCAGCCCGGTGCGCGTCGCAACCGTCTCGGCAAAGAACAGTACGGCGACAGCCGTGCCGACGCTGATTCGCAGCGCGGTGATGGCCGCCGGGGCCGTCGCCGGTAGATACACATAGCGAAACAGGGCGCGCCGCCCGGCGCCCAACGACTTGACCGAGGCCAGCAGTTCCGGCCGTAGCGCACTCGCGCTGTCGCGCACCACAACCAGCACCTGAAACACCAGGATGATGAAGATGATAAAGACCTTCGACCCTTCGCCGATGCCCAGGAAGAGCAGGATGATGGGCAGGAAAACAATCTTCGGAATAGGGTACAGCAAGTAGATGACCGGCCCCAAAATGCGGTTCGCCAGTCGGCTCTGCCCCAGCGCCAGGCCGAGCGGCACGGCCACCACCACCGATAGCAGCAGGGCCGCCACGACGCGGGCCGTACTGACCCAGAAATGGCAGGCCAGCCCCGGCATGGCCGCCTGGCATAAGGGGTCGCGCGCCATCTGCTGCGCAAAAGTCGCCAGTACCTCGGTGGGCGCGGGCAAGATGTCGCGCTGCAACGCCATCGCCGCCAGCTGCCACAACAGGAACACGGCCAGCGCCGCCAGCAGGACGTCACGCGTGCGCACGGCGCGCCTCAGGGTCTCCCAGGGCCGCTCGCAACTCAACGGCCTTAGCGTGAAAAGCCGCCGAGTCGCGGTAGCCGTCCTGCCCCATACCTGGATTGTCAATGACGTGCGCCGCGCGGTTCGGCGCGGCCCCCAGCACCAGGATGCGCCGGCCCAGATAGACGGCCTCTTCAATGTTGTGGGTCACAAGCGCGGTAGTCACCCCGGTTTCGACGTGTAGATCGCGCGTCAGTCGTTGCATATCCTCGCGCGTCAGAGCATCCAGCGCCGAGAACGGCTCGTCAAGCAGCAACACGTCAGGGTCCAGCGCCAGAGTACGCGCCAGGGCCGCTCGCTGCCGCTGGCCGCCCGATACCTGATTCGGGTATTTGTCGCGATGCTCCGCCAGCCCCACCCGTTCCAGCCAGAACGCCGCACGCTCGGTATCGATGGCGACGCCCGAGTCCTGGCCGTAGAAGTGGCGGATACGCAGGCCAAGCAGCGCGTTCTCGCGAATGGTCGCCCACGGCAGCAGGCCATACTCCTGGAGCACCAGCCCCGTCTTGCCGCGCTGTTTCTTGCGCGGCACAACTTCGCCCGCCACCCTAATCGTCCCCGCCAGGGGGCGTTGCAGGCCAGCGATCAGGTACAGCAGCGTACTCTTGCCAGACCCAGACGGGCCGATGATGGACCACGTCTCCCCCGCTCCCACCTGCCAGTCAAAGCCGTCGAACAGCGGGGTGTGACCGGGGTAGCCAAAGGTGAGGGCAGCGATGTCTATCATGACTCGGCGCTTATCTTGCCATCTGCTGCATGCCGCGTGGCACGTGAGCACGTTGGCTGTAGTTCACGGTTCACGCAGCACGTTTCACACCCCATGCATTACTTCACGAAGCCTGGGTTCACCGACTGGCCGTAGTTTACCGGGGTCTTGATAATCCCCTTCTGCACAGCCCAGTCGGACACGTCCTTCAACTCAGCCTCACTCGTCACCGCCGGGTCAGGGAAGAGGGGGATCGGCAGTGTGTCCTTGATTTGCTCTGGCACGCGACCCTTATCGACGAGCAAGGCGCGGAACTCAGCGGGGTTGGCTCGCAGGTCGGCCACCGCCCTATCCCAGGCCTGGGTTAACTTGCGGATATCGTC
>CAZJJF010000071.1:6055-13409 GCA_964546245.1 uncultured Anaerolineales bacterium | reverse complement strand
CGATCCGCGGCGATCTGGCTCAAGCGGCGGTGGGTCGCCTCGCGGAGCGAGGGGTCAAACGCGGATAGCAGGGAAGGGGACGCTTCAAGCAGGAGGACCTTCACGCGGTTGAAGTCCAGGTAAGGGTAATCCTCCGCCAGGTCGTCGTAGATCAACTCTGACAAGGACCCCGCCAGCTCCACGCCCGTCGGCCCGCCGCCCACAATGGTAAACGTCAGTAGCGCGTCGCGCCTCGCAGCATCCGGCTCGGCGCTGGCCCGCTCGAACGCCGTCAGCACATGATTGCGGAGCGTCTCCGCCTCCCACAAGTCTTTCAGACCGTGGGCGACCGCCTCAATCTCCTGCTGGCCGAAGAAGTTGGTCACGCTGCCGGCCGCCAGCACCAGATAGTCGTAGTCAATGGGTCCCTGCGTCGTCTGAAGCGTGTTCGCCGCCAGGTCCACCGACTCCACCTGCGCCAGCCGGAACTGGATATGGCGCGTGTCAAAGATTCCCCGCACGGGGTAGATGATCTGCTCCGGCTCCAGGGCCGCCGTAGCCACCTGGTACAGGAGCGGCATAAACGTGTGATAGTTGTGCTGGTCAATCATGACGACCTCGAAGCCTTTGCCACGCAGCCCCTTCGCCACGCGCAGCCCGCCGAAGCCTGCGCCGACAATGACCACCCTCGGCTTCTTGTGCCCAGCCATGTTAACCTCCATCCGTCGGTTTTGTGCCCGTATCTCGCCGTGCTACAATTGCGTTCGAATCGATTGTGACGCAGTTTGTCATCTATCTGAGCCGCTGAGTCCCATCATCCTTACCGTGAGCTTGTTATGTCATCGCACCGCCCCCTCGGCTCCGTTCGTATTGCCTTCACCCTCGGCCCGTGGCGCTCCCCCCACAATCGCGGCTGGCAGGCTGCCTACGATGGCATCGTCGAACCCCTCGCCGCCGCCCAATTGCCCCTCTACGGCATCCTGGAAGCTAGCCTGGCCGACGGCGACATCGGCAGCGCGAAATGGTACACCCAATACGTGACCAACGCTGCGAATGTCATCGCCCGCTACGGCGACCGCATCCCGACCTTCGAAGTACTGCCTGATCCCAACCGGCGCGATGCGTCGGGTAAGCCTGCCCTTTCGCCGGCCGCCTTTGCGCGTACCCTGGCCCTGGTCTACGAAGAGATCAAGGCCAGTGGCCAGGCGCGGCAGACTGTCCTGGTCGCGGGCGCAGTGACAATGATGGCCGATGGCCTCGCCTATCTCGCCCAGACTCTGACCTTCGGCATTGGCTCCACCGCCTGGGAGACGGTGCGAACGGCGACAAACTCGGCCGCCCCGTTTGATGGCGTCGCCTTCTGGCCTGCCCTCCCTGAGACCAGCGGGCCGATTCCAGCCAACGTCCTCCCCGATCAGGTGGATCGCATCCAGGCGGCCCTGGCCACCTTTCCGCCGGTAAGCGACAAGCCCCTCTACCTGTCCGGCTTCACCTGGAACGGGCAGGGCGGCGGCCCCGAGGCCGAGGAGATCGAGGCCGCCCTGGTGCGTCTCGCCCGCACCGAACCAGGGTTACGCTACGCTGCCCGCGATACGACTCTCGCCGGGCCGGCGGTCATGGGAGCTTCCCCGTCATTGGTGGGTGGCTTCGCGATTACCGGTCCCAGCACGACCGCTACCCCGGCCGAAGTCGCCGCGTCGACCACCGTCGTCGACGGCTTCGACTTCCCCGTCGGGCCACGCGACGCGGACGAGCCGCCGCCGGGCTACTACTCGGCTGTCGGCCTCGCCAATGATGACTACTACCGCACCTTCCGTGCCTGGCACACAGGCGACGACTGGAACGGCCCTGGCCCTGGCGATGCCGATCTGGGGCTGCCGGTGTATGCCACTGCCAACGGGGTGGTGGTCGCGTCCGGCTATTACAGCCCCGCTTGGGGTAATATCGTAGTCATCCAGCACACCCTGCCCAATGGCGCGACACTCTGGACACAGTACGCCCACCTCAAGGAGCGACTCGCGCAGGTGGGTCAGGTCGTCGAGCGCGGCCAGATCATCGGTAGCATTGGCAAAGGCGCGAACAACATCTGGCCCGCCCACCTCCACTACGAGATGCGCCAGTGCGACCTGCCGCCCGACAACTGGCAGCCCTTTGTCAGTGACCGGGCCAGGGTGTTGGCGTGCTACTTTCCCACCATTCCCTTCACGCGACAGCACCGCCCTGCCCAGTTCGAGGCGTCGGGCGTCATCGTCGATAGTGAGCCAGGCGCGCAACTATTCGGCGCATTTTTTCGCTCCGACACCCCCCCCTGGTACACGACGTTGTTTGGCTGGATTGGCTCCCCCCTGTACCCCTACGCCAGCCCCCAGTTAACCGACTGGGGCGTGTGGCTCGCGCGCCTGGGCGCGGCCGGCCGCTACGACATTCAGGCGTTCATTCCTGCCGTCCGCGCGACTACCATCAATGCCCAGTATCTCATCAGCCACGACGAGGGCCAGACCAGCGTCTCAGTCGATCAGAGTCGCTACTTCGACGAGTGGGTATCCCTCGGCGTGTACCCCTTCCCCGCCGACGGCGCAAGCGTTCGCCTCACCGACCAGACGGGCGAGCCGGACGCAGCACGGCGCGAAGTCAACTTCGACGCGCTGCGCTGGCTCAAGGAAAGTTAAGCAGGTAGCCCTGCGCCTGATGGTTGGAGAAACGCATGTTTGACCTGGCATCGCCCGGCCCCCAGAAGCCCATTGTCATCATCAGCGACACCCATTTCGGCGAAGACATGGCCACCCTGGGTGCCACCACCCGCGACCTGACGCGCCGCGCCCCGGCCGCCGCCACCCTGGCGCACCTCTTCCGCGCCCTGGAGCGTCTCGGCCCCCTTGACGAGATTGTGCTGCTGGGCGACATATGGGAGATGTGGGGCGCGCCCTTCTCCCTCGCCCGCCGCGAGGCGGCCCCCTTTCTGGCGCGGCTATCGCTGCTGCCCGTCGAGCGCATCACCTACGTACCGGGCAACCACGATTATCATCTGCTGATTCAGCACATTGAGCTAGACCAGGCCGCCTATCTCCGACACGGCGAATGTCCCCCGCGCCGCTACCGGGCCGACTACACCTACACCGACTCGTTCCTGGGCGGCCTGGTGGGGCCACACATCCGCGACCGTTTCGTGGTCAAGTACCCCGACTATGCCCGCACCGTCGGCCCCTGGCGGGTCATCTTTCACCACGGCCATCACCTGGCAACCCTCAAGGGCGGCGACCTGTTCGCCAGCTTCCCCATGTTGATACTCAAGCGGCTTGAGGGCGTCGGCCTATCGACCCTGACCCGCGAGGACCTGGAGCGTGGTATCAGCATCTTCTACGAGATGGTCTATGCCGGCTCCCTGGGCGACCGCACCCCTGACCGCCTTCAGGCCTACTGGCAGCAGGTCCAGGGCTGGAAGACGTGGTGGGGCTGGACGCTGCTCGCCCGCATCCGCGACCTGCTCCGTAGCTCTAGCTCCATACGCGAGCGCGGCACGCCTGAAGTGGATGTCGAGCGCTTCGCCGACTCGGCCCGCTGGCTGCTGCGCCTGATGGCCGCCGAGACCGGCCCCAGCTTCACTACCCCCGATATCATGGTGTTCGGTCACAGCCACCGCTCGGGCATAGCCTCTGTCGCGCTCCCCGATGGGGAGACCATGCACCTGCTCAACTCTGGCTGCTGGCTCGTCGAACCGCATAAGCGCAACATCGATCACGTCAATACACTGGCTATCCTGGACGCCGAGCGCGCCGGCGTGTACAAGCTCGACGGCGACCAACTGGTCCTGCGCGAGGCGATTCCTTTGGCCCGCCCCGAGGTTGCCCCGGCATGGCCCTAATCATCGGCGCGTGCAGCATCGAAATGCGCATCTACGGCGCGGCCACGCTGAAAGACAAGCGCAGCGTTCTGCGCCCTATCCTGGCCGCCCTGCGGCGCGAGTTCGGCGTCTCCGCCGCCGAGATTGACCTTCTCGATGCGCCTGGCATGACGATCATCGGCCTCGCCGTTGCCGCTAATGACGCCGGCCACGCCCACGCCGTCCTGGGAAAGTGCGTTGACTGGCTGGAACGCGAGCGCCTCGACGTGGAGCTTGTCACCTACGAGATCGAGATGCTCTGACGTGATGCGTGATGCATGATGCATGAGAAGACGTCTCCTCTGGGTCACGTTTCACGCATCACACGTCATTCGTAAGACCCCGCCCCCTTTGCGCAACCAAGTAGCGAGGGACTTCCCGGCGCCGGCGCGGCGCGACGCTTCCTCTGGAGCATGAAGAGGTCTATGCCAGCCCTACGTCAAGTCGGTGACCGCCTGATCGTCGAGACCGAGCAGTACCGCCTGATTCTGGACGCGACAGATGGCACGTGGGCCGACCTGTCGCGGGATAGCGCCCCCGTAGCTCGGCTGTTTCTGCCGGGCGCCATCGACAGCGTCGCCGGCCCTGACGTCACCCTCAGCGTCGCTGCGCCTACCGTCAAAGAGAAACCGGGCCGCGTCGTCTTCATTATCCGCAGTCGATCCAGCCTCTGGGGCCAACGTGTCACCAAATTACGCTGCCGCGAGGAGATGGTCGAGCTGGACATCCGTGTCGAAGGCGACGACCTCATCGAGAATGTCCGTTACTTCGGCGGCTGGACGCCCGATGGCCCCGTCCGCTCCACGGCCCACTTCAACCGCGTTTTTGATCCCAGCCCCAACGCCCAACTCAAGCAGAACTTCGCCCCCGACGCCCGCGCCGTCATCAGTGTCCGCGACCACACGGACTGGCTAGACGGCGCGTGGTTCTTTACGCCCGCGCCCCTCGCCTTCTGCCTGCGCGCCGCAACAGCCAACTGGCTGGCGGCTGCCGTGGCGGCCAGACCCGGCGCTCACACCTTTGAGGATTTCAGCTACGAAGGTGACGGAGGCTTCGAGTTTCGCCTTCACTACGCCGCCCACACCGCCACCCACGGCGAGTGGACCAGCCCACGCATGGCCCTGCTGGGAGCGGCTGACGAGTACGACGCGCTGGAAGCCGCCAGCGCGTGGCGCGCCATGTACGGCGCAACGCCCCAGCCCACCACCCCTTCGGCCCTCTGGTGGCGGTCTCCCATCTTCTGCGGCTGGGGCGAGCAAGTCGCCCTGGCCCACCTGAATGGCAAGCCGCCCTCGGCTTTCGCCACGCAGGCCAACTACGAGCGTTGGCTGGACACCCTCGCCACCCATGATCTGCACCCCGGCATCGTTGTCATCGACGACAAGTGGCAGGATCGCTATGGCGACCCGCGCCCCGATCCTGCTAAGTGGCCCGACATGCGCGGCTTCATTCGCCGCCAGCACGATGTTGGACGGCGGGTTATCTTGTGGTGGAAGGCGTGGGACGCCGAGGGCATCCCTGTCGAGGAACAGGTCAGTAATAGCCCCTGGTCAGAAGGCAGCGTCGATCCCACCAACGCCGCTTATCGCGAGCGGCTGAACAGAGCGGTCGGCCATCTCATCGGCGACCTGGATGCCGACGGCTTCAAGATCGACTTCGCCCATCGCACGCCCTATGGCCGCGCCGCTCAGGCCCAAGGACGCTCGTGGGGCATCGAACTCCTGCACGACCTCATTGCCCGACTATCCAACGCCGCCAAGAGCGTCAAGCCCGATGCCCTCATCGTCAGCCAGACTCCCGACCCCTATTTCTGCAACATCGTGGACATGATTCGGCTCAACAACACCATCCGTATGGACATGGCCGACCAGTTCACCACCGCCGATATCCTCACCAACATGACTCACCGCGCCAGGGTCGCCCGCGCCGCCAGCGCGGACTGGCTCATCGACACCAACAGTTGGCCCAGCCTCGACCGCGCCCAATGGCTCAGCTACGTCCAGCGTCAGGTCTATCTGGGCAACCCATCCCTCTACTACGCCACCCACATCGACCGCACCGGCGAGCCGCTGCGTCCCGAAGACTACGCGGCGGTGAGTCAGGCCTGGAAGACCTACCTCAGCCGCCGCCAACGCTAGCCAGGCGCGTTGCGGGCGCGCCCTCGCCATGAACCTCCTGATGGCCGCCGCCACCGCTCACGCCTCACGGCACATTGACATCGATGTCCGTGAGGCGCTGCTCGCCTAGCGTCAGGGTATATCGCCCCGGCGGCAGATCGGCGGGAAGGGGGAGGAGATGAGCTTCGCGAACGACTTCGCCCGCGCGCCACTGGCCCAGGGGATAAGCGGTACCCGGCGTCGCCTCAACACGTGCGGCGGTATCCGCCAGCGCCAGCGTCAGCTCCTGTGTCGCCAGGCGCGGGGCGTCGCGACCCGCCTGCCAGTAGAGGGTGACTTGCAGTTCGTCGCCGGGATGGATAGGCGTGTCGGGGGCATGATCGAAGCCGCGCCGGAAGGCGCTCAGCCCTAGCAGGGTCAGGTCCCCAAACTGAGCGTCGGAGCGCACCGGCAGGTTGAAGACCTCGACCGGCGGCGGGACAGCGGGGCGCTGCACCTCGACGGGGCCAAGACTCACATAATCGCCGCCGCCCGCGGCGGGCAGCCGCTGGCCGGTGGCGGCGTCGTACAGGCCAACCCGCAGCTCGGCCGGGCCGGGCGGCGTACCGAAGGGGACCAGGATGCCGTGGTGGTCGTCGCGGCTCTCACCGGCCAGCCAGCCTGGCGTGGGCTGGCCGGCGGGGGCAGCGTCGCGTTGGGCCAGGATGACGCCGTCGGGCGCGACCAGGTGGACAAACACGGTCACATTCTTGTCAATGGGCTGTAGAGCCGTCCAGCGCAGGGACACGGGCAGCACATCGCCCGCCTCGACGTTCGTCGCTGCCAGGCGCGCCGTGTCCAGGCTGAGCTGGTTACCCAGGTGAGCGCCGACGGTCTGCGCCGCACCGCTGGTCGTGGGGAGGGCATACATCGTCAGGCGCAGGTTGCCCCACCAGCTGTCGGCGGCTTTGTAGGCATTGCGGCCGAGCCAGCCTTCGACAATGCCTTGGGGGTCGCTCTCGTTGGTGGCCCAAAAGACGCCAAATAGTCGCTGATGGTCGCGGGCCACATCGGCCAGCGCCGCCTCCGTCGCCGTGCGGTCCGGCGGGCGCTGCTGAGGCAACGGGTAGACGGGCAGCCGGCCACTGTCGTACAGGCCAAAGACCTCGGCCTGGGCGGGCGCGTTGAGGATGATCGCATCGCCTGGTCGGCCGACAGCAGCCAGGTAGCGGGCGATGCCACGATAGTCGTCGCGGGCCTGGCGCGGGTCAAAGTAGTAGCCCCGCAGGCCCATCACCGCGACCGTCACGACCCCCAGCAGCAACAACGCAGACACGGCCGCGCCCAGCCGCGGCCACCAGCGAGCCGGTAGCAGCGCGCCCCGCGCCACGAGCAGGGC
>CAZJJF010000071.1:0-6045 GCA_964546245.1 uncultured Anaerolineales bacterium | reverse complement strand
AGGAACTTGGGGTTGTACATCGGGCGGCTGAGGGACAGGACAAACATGACTACCAGCGGCGCGGCCAGGTAGGCGGACACCGCGAAGCGCGCAAAGCCGTCGCCCAGGGTTTCAGCGGTGGGAACAGCCAGTATCGCCCGCTTCGGAACGGGCAGCAACGCACCGGCGATAAGCAGCACGGCGAACAGTATCGCCCACAGCGACCACTCCGCCCCGCGCCCCAGGCTGAAGACGCGCAGGCTGTCCTGCACCAGGAAGGGCAGGGTGAAGGGTGCGCTGACGGCCGGCCAGGCACGGATGCCAGGCAGAGCGCGCAGCAGCCAGGGCAGGAACACGGCGGCGATAAGCAGGTTTGCGCCGGCCCACACCGCCAGCTGACGCCAGGCGCGGCGCTGGACAGCCCACACCAGGACGATGAGATTGGCGGCCAGGGGCGCAGTGAAGGCGAAGTAGTGGGTGTAGAGCGCGCCCAGAGACGCGGCAACATAGCCCACCAGGGCCAGCGGCCACCAGCCACGCCGCGCCTGCCAACCCTGGATCAGATAGATCGTCGCCAGGACACTGGCCGCGCCGAGCAGAGCGGCCAGGGTGTACATGCGCGTCTCCTGGGCATAGTAGACGGCAAAGGGCGACACCGCCGCCAGGAGCGCGGCGGCCAGCGCGGTCCAGCCGTCGAAGAGTCGCCTCCCCAGCAGCCACGTGACAACGACCAGCAACACGCCCAAAACGGCGGACAGGCTGCGGGCGGCGACCTCGCTCGTTCCGAAGGCAGCCGTCCAGTAGTGCAGCAAGTAATAGTACAGGGGCGGGTGGATGTCGGCGGCCGCGTCGCGGGCAATGGAGGGCAGGTCACGCCCCGCCAGGACGACCGACGTGCCTTCGTCGTACCAGAAGCTCTGGCCGTCGAGACGGTACAGGCGCAGGCCCAGAGCCAGCAGGAGGACGATCAAGGCCAGCCACAGTAGCAGCGTCGCGGGGCGTCGGTTGGGAGCAGCAGGAGCAGGTTGGGCAGCCATCAGCGTAATTGTACTCGGGCGGGTGACGTGTTCCAATTGTTGTCTGTGTGGTCCGCGTTCGGCCGCGCCAATTCTGCGGGAATCGTCGCCGGGCGCTGCAAGCGCCCCCAGACCTGCCACGTGTGTATAATTGCGCCTATGTCCGCCCTGCCTTCTCCCTCGCGCCGCGCTGGCCTCTGGCCTGGCCTCGCCCTGGCGCTTGTCTTCGGCATCGGCCTGGCCCTCCGCCTGGCACACCTGGGCAGCCTGCCCCTCGGCCTGCACCACGACGAAGGCTACAACGCCCTCGACGCGCTGGATATCCTGCATGGGGCGCGGCCGGTATTCCTGCCCGGTAACTTCGGCCGCGAGCCGCTATTCATCTACCTCCAGGCCCTACCTATCAATGCCTTTGGCCTGACACCCTGGGCCGTGCGCCTACCCGCCGCGCTGGTGGGCGGGCTGACCATCCTGGCCCAGTATCTGTTCGTCCAGGCGTTGCCGCTGCCGCGCCCCCGCCTGGCGGCCCTGATCAGCGCGGCGCTTCTCGCTGTCTCTTTCTGGCCGGTCGCCAAAGCCCATCAGGGCCTACGGGCTGGCATGTTGCCGCTGTGGGTGGCGCTGGCGCTGTGGGCATGGTGGCGGGCGGTGGGCGATGAGAAGGCCGCACCCCGACGACGGTGGGCATGGGCCGCGTCGTCGGGCGTGTTCGTTGCCGCCAGCCTCTACACCCATACCAACGGCCGTCTACTGCCGGTCATCCTGGCGCTGTCGGCGCTATGGGTAGCCGGGGCATCCCGGTCGTGGCGGCCGCTGGGCACACTGGCCGTGGCCCTCGTCGTAGCGGCGCTCATCACCCTGCCACTCCTGGTTTATTTCCGCGCCAACCCGGACATGCTCGGGCTGCGGGCGGGCCAGGTATCCATCCTTAACCCTGACGTCAATGGCGGCAACCTCGTCGGCGCGCTGGTGGACAACGCAGCCAGGTTGGCGCTGATGCCTATCGTGCGTGGGACTGAGTCCGCTTGGGAGAATCTACCCGGCCGGCCGGTGTTTGACCCGCTGATAGCCGGCTTCTTTGTGGTCGGGCTGGCGCTGCTCCTGGCAGATCTCATCGGGCGGCGGGGGCGGGTGGCCCAGTCGGCGGCTGTCCTGGTGATCGCGGCGTTGGCGGTGATGCTCATCCCGTCGTGGTTGAGCGACGGCGCGCCCCACTACGGGCGACTGACCGGCATCTGGCCGACCCTGTTCCTGCTGCCCGCCTGGGGCCTGGTAGGGCTGGCGGATTGGCTGCAACGTCGCGGGACGCCCTGGCTCGCCTGGGGACTGGTTACTCTGGCGGTCATCGCCAGCGGCATTCTATCGACGCGCGACGTGTTCGGCCCCTATGCCGCCTCGCCGGAGATTCACGACGTCTATCGCGGCGCAGCCATTCGGCGCGGCGAACAGGTAGCGTCGCTCGTCGCCGTCGGCCCCACCTACGTGACGCCGGGCGTCTGGAACCAGACGCCCGTGCGCATGGTCAACGACGCGCGCCCGCCGCGCAGCTTCGACCCGCGCCACGGCCTGGTTTTGCCCCCCAGCGGCGGCGCTCGCTACGTGTTCGAGACGTGGGAGGCGAAGGACGCGGCAGCATTCGCCTCCCGCTGGGCGGGCATGGAGCGCGAGCCAACCCCCGCCGTCCCGCCGGAAGCGCAGCTGCTGGTCTACCGCCTGCCGGACGCCGCTCAGCCTCCTGTCGCCGGCGCTCTCACAGCCCCGCCGACCTTTGGCGATGCGATTCGCCTGCAAGGTGCGACTGTCACGCCCGACACCCTCCGCCCCGGCCAGGGCGTCGACGTGACCCTGGACTGGCTGGCGCTGCAACCGACGCCGTCCGACGTTAACTTCTTCGTCCATGTTGTTGGGGCCGACGGCCGGCTCATCGGCCAGTTTGACGGCCCACCCCTGGGCGGCAGCTATCCGACCACCGACTGGCGGCCGGGCGAGCGGATTCTACAAACGGTGAGCGTGCCCATCAAGGCCGATACGCCGCCGGGCGAGGCGGCGGTGCGTGTGGGCTGGTACGACTGGCGCGATGGGCAACGCCTGCCCGTCCCCTCCGCCCCCGACAGCGCCCCCACCGTGGGCAGACTCACCATGACCCATTAGCAGAAGCAGGGACTGCAATGACGGAACCATGCCTTGCTAATCCTGTCAACCCTGCCAGCTCATCTCGGTGTAGGGAGGTCGAAGTCGTGCAGGACAGCCCACACCGGATCATCGCTCTCATAGTCATACTCACCGCAGAAGTATTCCAGCGCGCCGTTGACCCGCAACTGGCCGTAGGCGTACTGCCACAGCAGATAGCCGTCTACCCCCGCATCGAAGGAACGTTCGAGGTCGCGGCGCACCGTGCGGGCGCGTCGCCGCACTGCATTGTTGGGTAACTCCTGGCAGCCACCATCATAGGCCTTCTCGTAGATCTCGCCCCACACCAGGGGCATCTTCCCGTCTAGGGCAGCCCCCATGTGCCGCCGCAGCAGGTCCTCGAAGTCGCCGCCCGCAGCGCGATGCAGCGTCATCGTATCGACACCGGGGATGTGCGCCATACGCTCGAAGTGCGCCTCCTGCACCGCATCCGGAACCCAGATACCCAGCAAGCCAACGGCCAGCGGGCGACACGTATCCTGTGACCGCACCAGTCGCGCCCCTGCCTCCGCCCATGCCACCATGCGCGCCCGACATTCCGCGCTCATGCCCTCAGGCCCACACGATGGCTCGTTCATCAGTTGCCACATGAACACCTCAGGGCGGTCCCTAAAGCGACTCAGGACGCGCTGGGCATGGGCCTCGTAGGCCTGGCGGTAGGCATCGTCAAACAGGGGCTGACGGCGGTCGATGTGCCAGAAATCGTCGAAGGTGACAACGAAACGGAGGTTATACTTGCGCCCCAGCGCCAGCGCCTTGTCCAGGTGATCCAGGTCGTGGCCCGGCAGCATCCAGGTTCGCACCACCGTCACGCCATTGGCGGCCAGATGGGCGAAGGCCTCGTCGATAGCATCAAGGGGCAGCTTCGACAGGTATGACAGGTTTGTCCCCACGAAGGTCCACGGCTGCCCGTCACGCCAGAATTGCCCTTCGCGCGCGACGATCAGCCCCGCACAGTCGGGACCGAGACCGATGGCCGTGGGCAGCGGTCGCGGCAGATGCGGGTCGCGGGTCGGCGCGGGCGTCAGCGACGGCGCAGCGGTCGGCGCCGCAGGCAGCGCGGGTAGAAACACCTGCGCCGTGACGGCCAGGGTAGGCGAGGGCGTCACCGTAGGCGGGATAGCCGTGGGCGCGGCCGTTGCCGCGGCCGTCGGCGTCAGTGGCGGCGACGGCGGCGGAAGCGATGGCGGCGCGCACGCCGCAAGCAGCAGAGGCAGGAGCAGCAGCAAGGGTCGCCCAGGGCCAAAGCGGCCAGGTCGGGTGGACAATGCCCCGGCAGGCTGGCCGCATAGCCGGGTGACACTTCGGTCCGCCGCCTCATGCCTGCCCTCAGCGAGTGAGACAGGGGCGATACTCTTGGCAGTGTCGCCCCGCCGCGCCCGCCATCCCCACCATACCGCGCCGATGAGCGCCAGCAGGCTCACCGCGCTGATGCCCAGGCCCAGCCGCCACGTCGTCGGCTCAAAGAGGAGTTCGACGCGATGCGTTCCCGTCGCCACCCGCACGGCGCGAAAGGCAAAGTTGGCGCGTTCGATTGGCGCGGGCGCGCCGTCCACCGTCGCGCGCCAGCCAGGATAGGTCACCTCCGAAAAGACGACGTAGCCGTCGGCGGCCGCCTCCACATCGACCACGATGCGCTCCGGCTGGTAATCGGCAAAGGTCACCGCCCCGCCGTCGCTTGAGCCGGCCAGGGCATCGCCCCCGCCTAGAATCACCTCGCGCGTCGGATCAAAGCCCGCCGCGTGCAGGGCGGCGAACTGGGCCGCGCTGTCAGCGATGACCTGGCTGCGGTACACCACCTGGGCGCGGGGCAGCGCGGCCTTGTTCAAGTAGATATTCACCTGAGGATCAGCGTCGAAGACGGGCGCGAATCTGTCCCACGGCAGAGCGAAGTCCTTGGGGCCAATCACGTACTTGGCATTCAGGAAGTCGTAGAGGTGACTGGCGCGGTCGGTCAGGCTCTCGAAATAGAGCTGGTAGTCGGCGACCTGGAGCGGGTTGTAGATACCACCTACATCCTCGATACCGCGCAGCAGACTAAGATTTGGCGCCCACGCCCCCCAACTCTCCGGCCGCACCTCGATGCGATACTGGGAGGCGTCCCGCTTTAGAAAATCGACGGCGGCCGGGTGATCGTAGTTGGCCGTCGGGTCGGCGGTTCCCACATCCACCCCGTAGCCCTGCATCACCAGGTCCGCCGCCAGGAGGAGAACCGCCAGCCCGCCCAACCACGCCCCGCGCAGCCTGCCCCACACCGCCAGGGCGACCAGGGCCACGCCCGCGCCCAGCAGTAGCACAGCCTGCCCCAGAGCGCGTTGGGCGGCGGCAAGTTGAGTCGCGTTGGGGCGGCCCAGGGCGGGCAGGGCCTGCCAGGCTATCAGCAACCACACGACGAGGGCCAACGCGACGCCCGTCGCCAGCCAGGCGTAGACACGGCGCGGCGCGCGCAACAGGGTATCGAGGCCCAGGGCAGCCAGGCTTGCCAGCCCCATGTCTACCAACAGGATCAGGCGGGCGGGCGCGCGTAGCTGGGCCATGCCGGGCACGTAGCGATAGAACCATTCGTGAACGGGCGTGGCTGGGCCTAGCGCCAGCAAGAGGCCCAGCAGGGCCAGCGCCACCCAGTAGGCCGCTTGCCGCCCCCGCATCAACCCCACCGCCGCCAGGAGCAGCGTCAGCACGCCCACATAGCCCACCTCGACACGCGGCCAGTCGGCCCAGAAACCGCCAGGGCCGCGCCCGTGCAGATGCGGCGCGACCATACCGACCACGCCCTCGACCGGCAGCGAGTACAGCGCGGCGTCGGCATAGGTAAAGCTCGCTCGCCGCGTCAGCCCCGTCAATTCGTAGGCGGGCAGCA
>CAZJJF010000070.1:2628-13464 GCA_964546245.1 uncultured Anaerolineales bacterium | reverse complement strand
CTGCACGAAGAGCGCGGGATGGTCACATCCCGCGCGAGCGGCCTGCCCACTATGGTGAATCAGCAAGAATAGCCAGCTTGAAACTTTGCCTGCTGCCGGGCTATAATAGACGACAGATAATCGGCCCTGCCTGGATTGTACGATGACGCAACGTAAGCGACGCAAGTATCTCCCCTCCCTATCGACCCTCCTCATCCTGATGGGCGTGGCCCTCATGGTAGTGGGGACCTACTCCGCGTTCCAATATCGCCCCCGGCCGCTCACCGCCGCCGAGCAGGCCGCCCTCGATCAGGGCGAGGCCAGGGCCGCCGCGTTGGTTGCGCCTGCCCTGCTGCCCGCGCCGGGCGTCGCAGACACCAGCGAGAGGGGCGAGATTACGAGCCTGAATGATGTAGCGATGTCGGCGGTCGTGCCCTCACAGCCGGCCGATCCGCCCGCCCCTGCGCTGCCCGGCGACGGCGACGAACCCATCGCCCCGCGCGGCCCCATCGCCACGCCGGCGGCCGTCGCCCCCACCGCCACCGTGCCGCGTCCCACCGCTGCCCCAGTCGCCACCGCCATCCCCGCCAAGAGTCCCCCTGATCGTATTGCCGCGCCGACCATCGGTCTCGACTCGAAGGTCGTCGAAGTCGGCTGGAAGACTATCAAGCAGGGCAATCAGTGGTTCAGCGAGTGGGACACCGCCGACTACGCCGTTGGCTTCCATAAGCTGTCTGCCCTGCCCGGCGTCATCGGCAATACCGTCTTCTCCGGCCACAACAATATTCGTGGCGAGGTATTCCGCAATCTGGTCGATCTGAACATCGGCGACCCGATCTCGCTGTGGGCCGATGGCCGCGAGTACCAGTACCTCGTCACTGATAAGTTCATCGTGCGCGAAGTCGGCGCGACCCTCGAGCAGCGATTGGCCAACGCCAGGTGGATCGCCGCCACCGACGACGAGCGCATTACCCTCGTGTCGTGTTGGCCGTACTGGACGAATACCCACCGCGTGGTGGTGGTGGCGCGCCCCGTGGCTGTCGCCGACCAGTTCATGCAGCAGCTCAGCGTCAACGCGCCCGACGTCCCCACCGGCGGGGCAGACTGTGCGGCGCGGCCCGCGCCCGGCGCCATCGCCGACGCCTGGCAGAACAGCGACGACGTTCGCAAGCGCCTCGGCTGCGCCGTCGCGAAGGCCCAGCCGGTGCAGACCACCCAGCAGTTCTTCAAGGGTGGGCGCATGGTCTGGCGGCCGGATACGGCCAGTATCGCCGTGCTCTATGACGACGGCCGCTGGCAGAGCGTCACCAGCTTCAACGGCCTGCAACCCTCGGCCACCACGCCCACCTGTGCCCTCGAGCCGAAGCTGGGCTTCGGCCGCGTGTGGGGTGGGCTACCCGGCGCGATAACCCGGCTCGGCTGCCCATCTGGCGACGAGCAGGGCGTGACCGCCTCGGCCCAGATGTTCGAGGGCGGCACAGCCCTAGTCTTTGGCAATGCCCCCACGCCGGTCCTGCTCTTCCGCGACGGCTCGTGGATCGTGGCTCGCCCCCAATAGACTGACAACTGCCCATGCCTACCCACCTGCCCCTGCCGCGCCTGCTGCTCGTCCTCATTCTCACGCTGCTGGCTGCGGTGGGTGTGGCGTGTAGCGCACCCACCCAGGCTACCACCCGCTCCTCACCTGCCGCCACGGCCGCCCCTGTGAGCGCGGGCGCGCCCACTCCTCGCGCCACCGAGCGCCCTCTTGCCGCCGCGCCGACCGCATTGCCAACGGCGAAAGGCCCCAAGCCGCCGCCGGGCATGCGAACGATTCAGGCGAGCCAGTTGCCGCCGGAGGCGCGCCAGACTCTGGCCCTCGTCTACAAGGGCGGCCCCTTTCCCTACCGTCAGGACGGGCAGACTTTCCAGAACCGCGAGCGGCTACTGACGCCACAGCCCGACGGTTACTATCGCGAGTACACCGTCGAGACGCCCGGCTCGAATGATCGCGGCGCGCGGCGTCTCGTTGTCGGCCGCGAGGGCGAGATCTACTACACCGACGACCACTATGCATCCTTCAAGTGGGTAATCCGCTGATGACAACCCTCAAAGCAGCCCTGGGCGGCGTGCGCCCGCCGGGCCTGTACCGGTTCGCCGCCCGCACCGCGCCCGCCACGGTCCGCCGCACGGTCGAGAGTCTGGGCTGGCGCTTCTTCTATCTGGACGGCGACCACATCACCAACAAAGCCTCTTTCCTCGACGCGGCGGCCCAGGCGATGGCCTTCCCTAGCTACTTCGGCCACAACTGGGATGCCTTTGAAGACATGATCAACGACCTATCCTGGGCGGCTGCGCCGGGCTATGTCCTCCTCTACGACCATGCCGCGCCCTTCGCCCTGGCTGCGCCCGGCGACTTCCTGACCGCGCTGGACATCCTCCGCACGGCGTCGGGACGCTGGCGGACCGACGGCACCCCCTTCTACGCCCTGGTGCGTGGCTCAGACATCGACGCGCCCAGCCTCACAGCGTGATAGCGTCAACGGGCATCGCCGCTGGCGCTGTCTTCGACCCCGGCGACCGCTACCGCTACCGCCTGTGGCGAACATGGGACACGCGCCGGCCCAGCGTCGCCTTCCTTCTCCTCAACCCCAGCGTCGCCGACGCGACCCGCGACGACCCGACCCTGCGCCGTTGCCTGGGCTTCGCCCGCGCCTGGGGCTACGGCGGCGTGGAGATCGCCAATCTGTTCGCCTGGCGGGCCACCGACCCGGCGACCCTGCGCCGCTGCGTCGATCCGGTCGGCCCTGACAACGATGCCGCCATCCTGGCCGCCATCGCGGCCGCGCCCCTGGCCGTCGCCGCCTGGGGCAACGGCGGCCGCCTCCACGACCGCGCGGCCGCCGTGTTGCGCCTCCTCGCTGGCGCGCCGCTGGTGTGTCTCGGCCTCACGGGCGCGGGCCAGCCCCGTCACCCGCTGTATACCCCCGGCGTGGCCGCGCCGCAGCGGTGGGACACTGGTGGTGAGGCCAGCCACCCGACGACATGGCATGGGAGCGAGTATGCCCAGGTTCATCGCACGCTATCTGAATCCGATTGACCGGCTGACGGAGATTATCTATGGCATCCTCATCCTGCTGACCTTCACTCTGGGGGTGCAGGCCATCGAATCGCGGAACCCCGCGGCGGAGCTAATCGCCCAGGAGAGTGTGCGCCGCCTGTTCGTGGCGGCCATGGGCTGCGTCCTGGCGTGGGGCATGATCGATGGCGTGATGTACGTCCTCCTCAGCCTGGCGCAGCGCTCGGAGCATCAGCGCGTGCGGCGGCTGGTGAATACGGCGGCGAGCGAGGACGAGGCCGTGCAGCGGCTCAATGACGAGACCGACAGCGAAATCGTGGCGGCGCTGACCGACACCGAGCGCGACACACTGTTTCGCGGCCTGTACCACTACTCGCGTTCTCGGCCCATGCCCACCATCAGCATCGAGCGGGGCGATGTCCTGGGGGGCCTCGCCATCTTCGCCGTGTCCGTGGCGGCGACGCTGCCGGTGGCGATTCCGTTCCTGCTGATCGGCGAGCCGGAGCGGGCGATGCGGGTTTCCAACCTGCTGGCAATCAGCATGCTGTTCGGGGTTGGCTACAAGTGGGCGCAGTACGTCGGCGCCACCCCGTGGAAGATAGGCGCCTACACGGCCGGCATCGGTGTCGTCATCGTGCTGATCGCGATTCCGATGGGGGGATAGGAACGAGGCTACCTATGACCGACACCCCTCCCCCCGCCTGGAGCGAGGCCGACTCCGAAGCCTTCATCTTGCGCGGGCAGGTGTTCACGCCGCGCCGCGACGACATCGCCCGCACCCTGGTTGACCTTATCCCCGCCGCGAGCGATGACGCCTTCATCGCCGTGGAGATGGGCGTCGGCGCGGGCTGGCTGAGCGAGGCCGTGTTGCGCCGCTTCCCCCGCGCTCGCGTCATTGGTCTGGACGGCTCGCCGCGCATGCTGGCCGAGGCGGCGGCGCGCCTCGCCACCTTCGGCGACCGGGTGGAACTGCGCCCCTTCCGCCTGGAGGATGACACCTGGCTGGCCGACCTGCCGCCCGCCCGCGCTGTGGTCAGCAGCCTGGTGATTCACCACCTCGACGCGGTGGGCAAGCAGCGCCTCTATCGCCGCCTCATCGAGCGCCTGGAACCGGGCGGCGCGCTGCTCCTGTGCGATCTCGTCGCCCCGACCAGCGAGACCGCCCGCCGCGCCATGGCGCGCCTCTGGGACGATGAGGTGCGTCGCCAGTCGCGGGCGATGACCGGCAGCGATGCGCTCTATGACGAATTCATTGCCAGTGAGTGGAATCTCTTCGACCACCCCGACCCAACGATGGACATGCCCGACCCGCTGCCTGACCACCTGGACTGGCTGCGCGCGGCGGGCTACGTGGCTGTGGATGCCTTCTGGCTGTGCGCCGGTCACGCCGTCTACGGCGGCTACCGTCCCGTGTAAATGCGTTCCGCTATGGACACATTCCGCATCCGTCGCGCCCGTGCTGATGACCAGACCACCATCCGCGCCCTGGTCCACGGCGAGCGTCTCGACCCCATGACCCTCGCCTGGCCCAACTTCCTCGTCGCCGAGGACGCCGCTGGCCGCCTCATCGGCATCGGCCAGGTCAAGCCCCTGCGCGGCGCGCGCGAGTTGGGCAGCCTCGTCGTCGTGCCCGACTGGCGCGAGCGCGGCGTCGGCGCGGCCCTCATCCACGCCCTCATGGCCGACGAGCCTGGCCCCCTGTTCCTCGTCTGCCGCCCGATGCGCGTCCCCTACTACGGCAAGTTCGGCTTCCGCGAGATTGGCCTGAGCGAGGCCCAGGGCGCGCTACGAGTCAAGGCCGCGCTGTTTCGCCTCGCCGGGCTGGTGGGCCTGCGTGGCGCGGTCATGCGCTGGGACAGGCCCGCCGTTTGACATCCTTCCCGCGCGCCTTTCTCATAGCCGCAGGGAGTACGGGACATGGATGACATTGACGTTTGGTACGACGCCTACACGGCCTATCTGCGCCACCAATTGACTCACCACGCGCCCCACGTCGAGCCTCAATCGTCCGATCTCGTCCTGGACGTGGTCGAGCGGCTATGGGCGCCCATCGAGCCGCCCCGCTGGCAGCACCTCATCGAGGGCTTACGCTGGGCGATGAGCGAGCACGGCCACGCCGAGGAGTTTGCCGTCGCCGTTGAGCTGGCTCTGAAGATGGAGCGCGAGCACAGGACCGAACAGCAGAAGCTGGCCGACTGGGAAGAGCCGGAACCGTATCAGGACAACGCCTACATTCGCCGCCATCAGGAGTGGGAACGCACCCGCCGCCTGCTCCACGGCGACGAGGATAGTACCTATTTCTGGGATCGCTATCGCTGGCTGAACGGCGGCTGAGGCCGTGCGCCTGACGCAGCTGGGCCTGACCAACTTTCGCATCTATCGGCGTCTGGACCTGACCCTGTCGCCGGGGGTCACGCTTCTGGTAGGTGACAACGCCCAGGGCAAGACGGCCCTCCTGGAGGCGATCTACTATCTGGCGACCAGCCGCTCGCCACGCGGCAGCGCGGACCGCGAGATGTTGGGGTGGGCGGCCCTCGACGAGCCGTTGCCCTTCAGCCGCGTCACAGGCGAAGTCCTGCGCGTCGGCGGCAGCGTGCGCCTGGAGATCGTCACCGTCCTGCCGCCGGGCGAGGCGGCCGGGCGACTCGAAAAGCGCGTCAGAATCGACGGCGTGACGCGCCGCGCCCTGGATCTGCTGGGCCAGGTCAACGTCGTTCTCTTCGCACCGGAAGACATCGCCCTTCTGGAAGATGGGCCGAGCATCCGCCGCCGCTACCTGGACGCCGCCCTGTGTCAGATGGACGCGCGGTACTGCCACGCCCTGGGCCAGTATCGCAAAGTCATCACCCAGCGTAACAGCCTGCTGCGGCGTATCCAGGACGGCGTCGCCCGGCGCGACGAGATGGGCGTGTGGGATGAGTTGCTTATCGAGCATGGCGCGTTGCTGACGGCGCGACGGCACGCCTGGCTGCGGCTGCTCGCCGAGCGCGGCGACCCGCTACATCGCGACCTGACCGGCGGGCGTGACCCGCTTCACATCAACTATCGACCGAGCGCCCTGTTCAGCCAGAGCGAGCCGCTGCGCACGCCAGGGGTGGCGGAGGCAGCGCGGGCCGTGCTGAGCCAGGACGAGCTACCCCTGGACACGGTACGGGCGGCGTTCCGGGCGCGGCTGGCGGGGCGAGCCACAGCCGAGCTTCGGGCGGGCGCGACCCTCGTCGGGCCGCACCGCGATGACTTCCTGCTGCTGAGCCACGGCGTAGACCTGCACACCTACGGCTCGCGTGGGCAGAAGCGCACGGCGGCCCTGGCCCTCAAGCTGGCCGAGGCCGAGGCCATGCAGGCGACCACGGGCGACGCGCCGCTGCTGCTGCTCGACGATGTCATGTCGGAGCTGGATGCGCCCCGGCGCGCCTACGTCGCCGAGCACATGCTGCGCCACGACCAGACCCTGGCGACGGCTACCGACTGGTCCGACTTCAGCCCCACCCTCCAGGCCAGGGCCACTCGCCTGACGGTTCAAGGGGGGGCAGTGACGCCCGCGTGAGGAGAAGCCCCATGGCGACCACTGCGTCGACGGTGCAGGCACAAGCCCGCAAGCCCGGCTGGCCCAACACGATACGCCGCGTCCTGAACAGCCTGGTAGTCCCGATACTTGCCGTCATCACCGCGCACGCGGAGGTGGCGGTCATTATCTTCTTTACCAGCGGCGGCCTGGGCGACCCCAGCCAGGCGCTTCAGACCGTCTTTCTCGCCTACCAGGGGCTGATCGAAGGCGCGTTCCTCAAGGAGCGCGGCTTTTCCGAGACTCTCGTCGCCACCACCCCCTACATCTTCAGCGGTCTGGCCGTCGCCTTTGCCTTCAAGGGCGGCCTGTTCAACATCGGCGCGGAGGGGCAGTTCTTCCTGGGCGCTATCGCCGCCGCCTGGGTCGGCTTCGCCGTCGGCATGCCGCCCGTCATCCATCTCATCTTCGCCCTGGGCATGGGCTTCCTCGGTGGCGCGATGTGGGGCGCAATCCCTGGTTTCCTCAAGGCGCGCACAGGAGCGCATGAGGTCATCACGACCATTATGCTCAACTACACCGCCTTCCTGCTCGTCGACTGGCTCGTCACTGGCCCGCTCCGCTCCAAGACCGGCACGGCCCCCAAGACGCCGGACGTGCTGGAGTCGGCTCGCCTACCGACCTTCTTCGCCGCGCCCGATCGTCTGCATCTAGGCTTCGTCCTGGCTGTTCTCACCGCCATTTTCATCTGGTGGGTGCTGAACAAGACAACCCTCGGCTTCGAGATTCGGACGGTGGGCGCGAACCGCTTTGCCGCGCAGTACGCGGGCATCAGCGTGGCGCGCATCTTCGTGCTGACGATGGCTATCGCCGGCGGACTGGCGGGCGTATCGGGCGCGGTCGAGGTGCTGGGCTTGCAGCACAACCTGCCCGCCTTCTTCTCGGCAGGCTACGGTTTCGACAGCATTGCCGTCGCCCTGCTGGCCCATTCCGACCCCATCGGCGTCATCCCGTCGGCGTTCCTGTTTGGCGCGCTCCGCAACGGCGCGGACCTGATGGAGTTGCGCTCCGGTGTCTCTAAGCAAATCATCTCCATCATCCAGGCTCTCATCCTGCTGTTCGTGGCGGCGCCGGAGATCATCCGCGCCCTGTACCGTATTCGTAAGCCTGAGACGGCCATCGAAGAAACGCCGCTGACGCAAGGCTGGGGTTGAGTCATCGCCCACCACCTGGAGCGCCCATGTCCCCCGAAGTCATCTCCAGTATCATCATCGCCGCCCTGTCCATCGCCACCTTCCAGGCGACGCTGCGCCTGGCGACACCCATCACCCTGGCCGCCCTGTGCGGTGTCTGGTCCGAGCGTTCAGGCGTGGTCAACATCGGTATCGAAGGCATCATGCTCTCGGCGGCCTGTACAGGCTTCCTGGGCACTATCTACGCTAACCAGGCGCTCGGTTCCAAGAGCGCGTCGCTGTTCATCGGCCTCGTGGCGGCCCTCGCTACCGGCCTGCTGCTGGCGCTGCTGTTGGGCGTGCTGGCGATTCGCTTCAAGACTGACCAGATCATCGCCGGTACGGTCATCAACATCCTGGCCGTCGGCGCGACCGGCTACATCTACCGCCGCTACCTCGCCACCGATGCCCCCGTCGCGCCGGGCGTCCTGTCACCCATCACCGAGTGGCCCATCATCGGCCCCGTCTTCAGTGCCTTATCCAACATCCCTATCGTCGGCCCGCTTCTCTTCACCCTCCAGCCGATCGCGCTCTCGATGTTGATTCTCGTCTTCCTGACGCATTACATCCTGTTCTACACACCCTGGGGCCTGCGCACGCGGTCTGTCGGCGAGAACCCGCGCGCCGCTGACACGCTGGGTATCAACGTCTTCCGCATGCGCTACGCCGACGTTCTCATCGGCGGCGCGATTGCCGGGTTGGCGGGCGCATGGTACACCCTGGAGCAGGTGGGCGTGTTCACGCCCAATATGACGGCCGGCCGCGGCTTCATCGGCCTGGCGGCCATGATCTTTGGCAAGTGGAACCCGATCGGGGCATTCCTGGCTGCGCTGCTGTTCGCCTTCGCCGAGGCCATCCAACCCATCCTGCAAACGCAAGCGCCCCAGGTTCCCTATCAGTTCTTCGCCATGATTCCCTACCTGCTGACCATCGTCGTGCTGGCGGGGCTGGTGGGCCGCGCCACGCCGCCCGCCGCCGACGGCAAGCCCTACGAGGCGTAGCTGCCGACCACTGCCCGCCGACCAGCCCACGGGCCGGCCGTGCGCCTGCCCGCCGGGCGTCCCGCCCGAGCCTGCGACGGTGACATGCGGCCGCGCGGCCCGAGAATAAGGCCGCACCGCCCGGCAGATTCGTCACGTAGACGTACGTCACCTGCCAAATGGTACACCGAGCCTCTATCTTTTCTATCCATCTGACCGCGGAAGGAGCCTCCTATGAATCCAGATACCATAACCAACACCCTGACGGGCTGGTTCGGTGAAGTGCTGGGCCGCGTCGTTGCGGCCCTGCTCGTCCTCCTCGCTGCCTGGATCGTCGCCAGTATCCTGCGCTGGCTGCTTCGCAAGCTGCTAAATGCTTTCCATGTTGACCAGCGCCTCCGTGCCGAGGGCGCTACCAATGGCATTGCCCAGGCCGTCTACTGGTTGACCTTCCTGGTCTTCCTGCCCGCCATCCTCGGCGCACTGGGCCTGCAAGCTCTGCTTGACCCCCTCGTGGCGATGATCAACACCATCCTCAGCTGGGTCCCGATGATCCTCGCGGCCATCGTGATCCTGATTGTCGGTGTGTTCATTGCCCGCATCGTGCGCCAGTTGACCGTGGGCGTGCTGCAGGGCTTCGGCGCGGACCGCCTCGGCGCGCGCTTCGGCTTCTCCAATCTCTCGGCCCTCGTCGGTACCATCGTCTACATCCTCATCCTGCTGCCGACCCTCATCGCTGCGTTGCAGGCCTTGCAGTTCACCGCCATCACGGCCCCGCTGACGGCCATGCTGGCCGAGATGCTCGCCGCTGTGCCCAACCTGATTGCAGCGGCCGTCATCATCGGCCTGGCCTACTACATCGGGCGGGTGGTTGGCGACCTGGCCACCAGCCTGCTGACGGGACTGGGCTTCAACAACATTCTTCGCGGGCTGGGTCTCCAACGCACGGCGTCGGAGGGCGGGCGCAGCCCCTCTCGTCTGGTTGGTAATCTGGTGTGGGTGTTCATCGTCTACACGGCCGTCATGCAGGCCGCCTTCGTCCTGGGCTGGACCCCGCTGGGCGAGTTGCTGTCCCAGTTCCTCATTGTCGCGTTCCAGGTAATAATGGGCCTGATCATTATTGCCGCCGGCCTGTGGCTGGGCAATCTGGTGGCCCGCTTCGTTCGGGGCAGCGACTGGCCGCAGTCCTCATTGCTGGCCGTCCTGGCGCAGGTCGCGATCTTCCTGCTCTTCGCCGCGATGGGCCTCACCCAGATGGGCCTGGGCCAGCAGATCGTCGTCCTGGCCTTTGGCCTCACCGTGGGCGCGGCGGCGTTGGCGGCTGCCCTGGCCTTCGGCCTGGGTGGCCGAGAAGCCGCCGGGCGCGCCCTGATGGACATGCGCCAGGCGCTGAAGAAAGAAGGCGCCGAGACGAAGCTGCCGCCGCCCGCTGAGTCCAACTAGCATCTCTGATAGAGTCGCGACCGGCCGGGGATGGCAAGTCCCTGGCCGGTCGCCTTCTTTGCCAACACTGTGCCCCTGCTAATGCCATCCCCCCCACCACGCGCCAAGCAGCGCGCCGACCAGGGAAGCCAGGAAGTTGACGCTGTCGTTGTTGAGCCACGCCCAGCCGCGCAGTGGCCGCGTCGGCTGGCTGTGATGAAGCGGCCGTTCGGTCGCCTGGCCGCACACCCCGCATACATACACCCGCTGCACCGTCGCCCCTAGCAGGCTATCGAACAGCGCGCTCACCACACCCGCCACGCTCCCCACCGCCAGTAGCGTCGCGGCGTTCGGCTGGCCGCCGAGCACCGCTAATAGCCCCGCGCTCGCCCCAATGAACACGCCGCCCGCCAATGCCGCTAACGTTCCCAGGCGCGTGATACCCCCTGACGTCCCCGCTGGGACGGGGCGTAGGGTGGTGATAAGGCGCGGCGGCGACGCGCTCAGCACGCCGATCTCCGTCGCCCAGGTGTCGGCGGTGACGGCGGCCATCGCGCCGACGAAGGCAACCGTCCAGAGGAGGTCAGGGTGGAAGGCGACTCCCACCGCCAGCAGCGCGCCGACGCCGCCGTTGGCGAGAGTTTGCGCCAGATCGCGGCG
>CAZJJF010000070.1:0-2618 GCA_964546245.1 uncultured Anaerolineales bacterium | reverse complement strand
TGGCGAACTTCTCGGCGACCGACGCCTTGCGCGCTGCCTGCCAGTGGGATAGTGCGCTCGATGAGACAAAGAACAGCACCACGAGCACGGCCCAGGCGAAGCCGCCCAGGCCGAAGATGATACCGCCGGTCAGAATAGCGCCGCCGACCCCACTGGGCGACAGCGAGCCGCGACGATAGGCCAGCAGGCCAATCGCCGCGCTCAGCGCTATGCCCAGGAGGAGGCGGCCTGGCGTCACGTATAGGGGCACGACTACAGAATGTCTGGGGGCGCAGCATTGAAGGGTACAGCCGCGCCCTGCTCGTTGCTCAGCTTGACGCCCTGCGCCGGGTTGAAGCTCGTCTCGCCGCAGCCACTGACCTCGAAGCTGACCTCGGCCAGCGTGCCCGCGCTGGGCGGGGGTGTGGCTGCCATACTGGCGACGCCCAGGCGGAACTCGCCGTCCGCGACGCGATTGACCGGCGCGAAGCTCGGCGGGATGAAGAAGTCACCCACCCGCCCGTTGATTTCGGGCGCGGCGGGGTCAGCGTCGCGCGGCGTCAACTGCTTGGCATTGTAAGGCTGCGTGATGTCCACACCGTAGACGGGGTTGCCCTTGTCGACCCGCAGCGCCGCCGTCACCACGTCGCCGGGCGTGTAGACCGGCCTGGCGGGCGAGAGAGTCCACGTGAGCGTTGGGTCGCTGGGCGAGGGCGCTTTCATGGCCGTCACAGGCCGCTCGCGCAGCACCGAGCTGAGCTGCGGCGGCAGGACCGTGACCGCTGCATTCTGCCCGGCGGTCGGCCCACGCTTGTCGTAGTTCTTGGAGACGATGGTCAGGTCGTAGATGTCCACCATGCCGTTGTCGTTGATGTCGGCGCGGGCGTCGGCGGGCGGCGCGGTGTCGTAGTTGCGGGCTACCAGCGCCAGGTCCAGGATGTCGATGATGTTGTCGCCATAGGCGTCGCCGCCGGTCATAATCAGGTCGCCCAGCACGGTATTCGGCGCGGAGGCGAGGAATCGCCCCTCCACGGCCAGATACCTGGGCATGTCGGCGCGCAGGATGTGCCAACCCAGGGGGATGTTGTTGATGGCAAACACGCCATCGGTTGTCGTTTCGACCTGGCCGCCCTCGCCCCCATCCAACGACACGTAGACGCCGTTGTGGCGGCTGCGCCCCTCGAGGAGCGTCCGCCCGCTGACGCTGCCGCGCTGGGCAGCCGTCGATGGCCCCTGCGCCTCAGCCGGGACGGCCGACAAGGCGACGAGGAGCGCCATAGCCGCCAACGCCGCCCAGGCGATAGGTCGCGGGCGAGCGCGGAGGAACGCGGCGCGATTCCGCATGGCCCTACGCTCCCGACGCGGACTGAGCTTCCCACATCTGGCGCGTCAGCTCGAGGTGGCCCAGGTGGTTGGCGGTGTGGGACACGGTATGTACGAGGATACCGCCGACGCTGCGCTCGACGGGGCCGGCCACCGTCTGATAGTGGCGTATCTCGGCCAGATTCGCCTCGGTCAGGTCGCTGAGGGCCTGACGGGCAGCGGCCAGCCACGTCTCGTAGCGCGTCCCTAGCGCAGTGAGGTCGCCCTGGCCGCGAAACTCGGCATCGCGGTCGCGGCTGTAAGGCAGGCCGCATGCCACGTGCAACGTCAACCACTCGCCAGCCGCGACGGTGTGCTGGGCGATGACATACAGGCTGTTGGTGTCGCGGAGCGGCGGCTGCCAGTTGAGGGCCTCGGCGGGGACCGCCTCCAACTGGGCAAGAATCTGACCGCTGAGCCTTTCCAGCATGGCGAGAACATCAGACGTCAGCATCCGGCCTCCTGTTGTGCCGACATACTATGTCGAGTATAATGGGCGTAGTATAGCGTGTGATTCGCGAAACATGAAACGCAATGCCCCCCTTTGACCCCGACTTCGACGACGCTCGCCCTGCCCCCCGCTGGGCGCTGACCAGCCTCGAGCAGGTTCCGCCCGGCGGCTATCCCGGCGGCTACGTCGTGCGCCGCCAGTTCACGCGCCAGGTGGACGTCTTCGGCTACCCGCTGACGCTGCCTACGCCCCTGGACGTGCGCCTCCTCTACGACCCCGACGGCCGGCTGTGGATGTCCGACGTGCCCCAGGAGCGCATGATGATGTTCCACAACGGGCAGGCGTCGCGGGGCCACATCCTCGTCGGCGGGCTGGGCCTCGCCCTGTACCCCCAGTACGCCGCCCACGCCGCGACCGAGTTCACCATCGTCGAGGCCAGCCAGGCCGTGATCGACATCGTTACGCCCACCCTGGCACGCGCCCTGCTCCGTCTGCGCCGCCCAGTCCCCTGGCGCATCATCCACGCCGACATGGCCGAGTTCCTGGCCCGCCCGCACCTGACCCAATACGACACGGTCTTCCTGGATACCTGGGAGACGTTGGACGCTGCCCACCTGCCCCTGGTCAACCACCTGCGCGACCTGGCCCTCGACCACGTCGCGCCCGACGGCCGGCTATTGCTGTGGGGCTATCGCTGGATGGTGGGGTTGTACGAGCAGGCGTGCGCCGCTCTGCTGGGCGTGCCCCCCGACGCCCGCGCCGCGTGGCTGGCCGCCCAGCCCCCGGCCGCCCAGACGCTGCTGGCTCCGGTCGCGGCCCGCTTCGC
>CAZJJF010000069.1:0-13482 GCA_964546245.1 uncultured Anaerolineales bacterium | reverse complement strand
GCCTCCCAGGCCTGGGCGATGCCGTGCATGAAGTTGAGGCCCGCCATCTGCTCGTGGGCCATCTCCGGGTTGACGCCCACCATCGCCGGGTGGTCGAGGGTCTGGATGAAGGCCAGCATGTGGCCGGTGGTGGCCAGGTAGAGGTCGCCGCGCGGCTCATTGGGCTTGGCCTCCAGGGCGAACTGGAGGTCGTAGCCCTGGCTACGGACATAGTCGCACAGGAAGTTGAGGGCGTCGCGGAAGCGCTGGCCCGCCGCGATGGGGTCCTTGGCGACGTCGGTGTCGGTACCCTCGCGGCCGCCCCAGAACACGTACACCTTTGCCCCCAACTCCACGCCCAGGTCAATGGCGCGCATGGTCTTCTGCAGGGCGTAGGCGCGGACGCGGGCGTCGTTCGACGTGAACGCGCCGTCCTTGAAGGCCGGGTTGGTGAACAGGTTGGTGGTCGCCATCGGGACGACCAGGCCGGTCTCTTTCAGGGCGGCCTTGAAGTCGCGCACGATACGGTCGCGCTCGGCCGGCGTCGCATCGATGGGGACGAGATCGTTGTCGTGAAGGTTGACGCCATACGCGCCCGCCTCGGCCAGCAGCTGGACGGCTGCCACGGGCGACAGGGGCGGGCGGACCGGATCGCCGAAGGGGTCGCGACCCACGTTGCCGACGGTCCACAGGCCAAAGGTAAACTTGTGTTCGGGTTTGGGCTGGTAATTGTCAAGCATCCTTGCTCTCCATGCGAGTTGTTCGGGTAACGGACCAAGGACGAAGGACCAAGGACCAACAAGCCATCCCATTGGTCTTTGGTCCTTCGTCTTTGGTCATGGGCAAGAGCTTCTCTACCAGTCTGACACTCATAGAGCGATGGAGTCACTCAGCCAGGCAGGCTCATGCCTCCGCCTGCCAGCGCACCACCGGCTTGCGAGCGGCAGCCACGTCGTCGGTACGACCGATGGGGGTGTTATGGGGCGCTTCCTTGACCAATTCGGGCGTTTCCTCGGCCTCGCGCGCGATGCGGGTCATGACCTCGATGAAGGTGTCCAGGGTGGCGCGGGTCTCGGTCTCGGTCGGCTCGATCATCAGCGCTTCCTCCACGATGAGGGGGAAATACACTGTCGGCGGGTGGATGCCGAAGTCGATGAGCCGCTTGGCGATGTCCAGCGTCCGCACACCTAGCTTCGCCTGCTGGCGGCCGCTGAAGACGGCCTCGTGCATGCAGATGCGGTCGTAGGGCAGATCGTAGACGCCCATCAGCCGGGCGCGAATGTAGTTGGCATTGAGCACCGCGTTCTCGCTCACGGCGCGCAGACCGTCCGGCCCCAGGCTGCGGATGTAGGTGTAGCCGCGCACGGCGTTGCCAAAGTTGCCATAGAAGGCGCGCACGCGACCGATGCTCTGCGGGCGGTCATAGTCGAGGGTGTACTCAGGGCCGTCCGCGCCATCGCGCCTGACTACCACGGGGGTCGGCAGGAAGGGGGCGAGATCGGCGCGCACGGCTGTGCCGCCCGCGCCGGGGCCGCCGCCACCGTGGGGGACGGAGAACGTCTTGTGCAGGTTGTAATGCAGGATGTCGCAGCCCAGATCGCCGGGGCGGGCGATGCCTAGCACGGCGTTCATGTTCGCGCCGTCGCAGTAGATCAGGCCGCCGCGCTCGTGGATGAGGCTGGTGACGGTGAGGATGTTCTCCTCGAACAGCCCCAGGGTATTGGGGTTGGTGAGCATGATGCCGGCGACCGTGTCGTCCATCTCAGCGCGCAGGGTATCCAGGTCGAGGTTGCCACGGGCGTCGGTGGGGATGTGGGTGACGCTGTAGCCCACCATAGCTGCCGTGGCGGGGTTGGTCCCGTGGGCCGAGTCGGGGACGAGAATGCGGGTGCGCTTCTCGTCGCCACGAGCGCGATGATAAGCCATGATGATGAGCACGCCGGTCAGCTCGCCGTGGGCGCCCGCCGAGGGTTGGAGGGTGACGCCGGGCAGGCCCGCGATCTCGCCCAGGTCCTGCTGTAGCCCGTACAGCAGGCGCAGCGCGCCCTGGGTCGTCGCCTCCGGCTGGTAGGGGTGCAGCATGAGGAAGCCGGGCAGGGTTGCCGCCCAGTCGTTCACCTTGGGGTTGTACTTCATGGTGCACGAGCCGAGGGGGTAGAAGTGGGTATCGACACTGAAGTTGAGTTGCGACAGGCGCGTGAAGTGCCGCACCAGATCGATCTCACTGACCTCAGGCAATGGCAGGTCGGCGCGGGTCAGCTCGGCGGGCAACTCAGTGGCGGGCACGTCCAACTCCGGCAGGCGGCCGGGGTTGTGGCCCGGCTGGCTCAGCTCGAACAGCAGCGGCTCGATGATCTTTTCGTTGGTGATTGCATGGGTCAGCATCAGGTCTCCTCGCCGATGGTTGCTAGGCGGTCTTATAGCCACTCAAAAGTGCGTCCACCCAGGCCGTATCGGCGTCCGATAATGGTGGGGGTGGTGGCGGTTGGCCGTAGTCAAGGCGTAGCGCGTACGCGCCGCGCTCGTAGATAGCAGTCAGGGCCGCGCCCAGGTCCAGCGGCACATCAGGGTCGGGCGGGACCAGGGGCACGGGCAGGACAGGTGGTCGATCGCGAAGCTGCATCGGCCAGACAGCCACGGTCGGTCGCTGCTCGGCGCGGCTGAGGACGACGTAGTAAGGCGTAGCGGGCACCGCGCGCTCCAGGGGTGGTCGCTCGCCCCCGCGCAGCAGGTCGATCGCTAGCAGGTGCGCGGCCGAGGCGAGAATCCCCCGCCGCTTGTGAAGATACTCGTCGCGTCCCTCGCTGCCACGACGTTTATTGCCGGGCGAGAGGATCTCGATGGCCGTCACCAGTTCCTGTGTCTCCGTCAGAAACACCTGCACCCGATACAGGCGCACCGGCGTCTCGACGAGCACCTGGCTTTCGACGGGTGGCTCGGCGATCAAGGGCGCGCTGACCGTCCCACGCCCGCCAGGTTGCGCCTCCACGATGCCGACGTCCGGTAGGCGGCGGCGCGTCTGGCCGATGCCGAGCAACTCGTACGACACGAAGGGTGTCAGCGCGGCGTAGTAGCGCGGCTGAATCAGGCGATTCAGCTGGGCCTGAATCTCGGTCGCTAGATTATTGTGGAAGTCGGGCCAGACGGCCGCGCCTTCGATGTAGGGGTCCATGCCCGGAAACGGTGAGGGCAACGCTGGTACTCCTCTTGATGCCCATTGGGCGCGGCAACCGCGCCCCTACAGTTCTGTCCGCGCACGTCCGCGTCCCGCTCTCTGAGCCACGCCCGCAGCCGGGCGTTGAAGTCGTCGGGGCGCTCCAGGTGGGGCGTGTGGCCCGCGCCTTCCACCCACCATGTCGTTGCGTGGGGCAGGCCCGCCTCCAGCGCAGCCACCTGCTGCGGCGTCGATAGCGGGTCGGCGCTGCCCTGGACTATGAGCGTCGGCTGCGGGATGTGCGGTAGTTCACCGCGCATATCCCAGACGGCCATGTCGTCGCTCGTCCAGTGCGCCAGCCACGCCGCCCCTAGCGCCTCGGCCTTGACGCCGTGGAGGCGCTCCAGGTAGCGGCGTAGCGAGCCTGGCCAGCGGTCGGGCGGACCATAGGCGCGCAGGGCGTTCAGGGTCTCCGCCTCGCTGAAGACGTGGGCCGCCTCGACCAGCAGCGAGCGCACCCGCGTCGGATGCCGTCGCGCCAGCCATAGGGCAATCGTCCCGCCGTCGCTGTGGCCGACAACGTGGGCCGCCTCGACGCCCAGCGCGTCCAGCAGGGCTGCCTGCTCGTCGGCGTCGGCGGCGAAGAAGCCCTCCTCGAAGGCGGGGCGCGGGTCAGAGTGGCCGTAGCCCCAGCGGTCGGCGGCGATGACGCGGTGGTCCGCCGCCAGCCCCAGCAGAGTCTCACGCCACTCGGCCAGGCTGCCCAACCCCGCGTGGAGCAGGAGAACCGGCGGGCCGTCGCCATCCACGACGTAGAACAGGCGATGGCCGTTAACGGTCAGATGCGGCACGAGGCGTCCTCAGCCAGGTCGTCGCCCCGGCTCGGGGAGGCTGGCGCGCTGGTGCAGCGGGCCAGAGAATTGGACGCGGGCAAACGCGGACGAACGCGGAGAAAAAGAGACCACAAAGGCCCTCTCGTCAGTGTCGTCTGTGTTGGTCCGTGTCCCATTGCCTGTCTCATGGGTGACAGTCGAACGCCAGTCGCGATTTGTTAAGGGTCATGCCGCGCGCAGGGCGTCGACCAGGTGGTCGATTTGGGCGCGGCTGATCATCTCGGTCACGGCCCACAGGCTCGCCCCCGCCAGTTCGGGGTAGAAGCGGCCGAGGTCGTAGCCACCCAGAATCTTGTGACCCAACAGAGCCTCGTTCATGGCGGCGACGGGGCGCGGCCCGCGCACGGCGAACTCCTTGAAGAAGGGCGTGTCGAAGACCATCTCGAAGCCGGGTAGGGCCGCCATCTGCTGCGCCGCGTAGTGGGCGCGGTGGTAGCTCAGCTCGGCCGCGCGCTTGAGACCGTGCTTGCCCATCGCCGCCAGGTACACCGTGGCGGCCAGAGCAACCAGCGCCTCGTTGGTGCAAATGTTGGAGGTGGCCTTCTCGCGGCGGATGTGCTGCTCGCGGGCCTGGAGGGTCATGACGAAGGCGCGGCGGCCGTCGTGGTCGACGGTCTGGCCGATGACCCGGCCCGGCAACTGGCGGACGTGCTTCATCTGGCTGGCGAACAGGCCCAGATACGGCCCGCCGTAGTAGGGCGGTAGACTGATGGACTGGCCCTCGCCGACGACAATGTCTACGTCGAACTCGCCGGGCGGCTTGAGCAGGCCTAGCGCAATGGGATCGACGTTGACGGCGACGAGCGCGCCGGCGGCATGGGCGATGTCCACGATGGGGGCCAGGTCTTCGATGACGCCGAAGAAATTGGGGTATTGGACGGCCACCACCGCCGTCTCGCTGTCCACAAGCCTGCGCAGCGCGTCCAGATCGACACGCCCCAGCTTGTCGTACTCAACGGTCTCGATGGGTAGGCGCAGGCCCTGGGTGTAGGTACGGATGACGTGACGGTATTCGGGGTGGACCGTGCGCGCCAGGACCAGCTTGTCGCGGCGGGTGACACGCGCGGCCATGAGGGCGGCCTCGGCGAGGGCCGTCGAGCCGTCGTACATGGAAGCGTTGGCGACCTCCATGCCCGTCAACTGGCACACCATCGTCTGATATTCATAGATGGCTGTCAGGGTCCCCTGGCTGATTTCCGGCTGATAGGGGGTATAGGCGGTGTAGAATTAGCCGCGATTGATGACATGCATGACTACGGGTGGGATATAGTGATGGTACGCGCCCGCGCCGAGGAAGCTGGTGGTCTCGGCCAGGTTAGCGTTGTCCCGCGCCAGGTCTGCCAGATGCTGCTGCAACTCCATCTCCGAGAGGGCAGGCGGCAAGCCGAGGGTGGGGAAGCGCTGCTCGGCCGGCACATCGGCGAACAGCGCGTCGAGGGATGGCACGCCGATGGTTGCCAGCATCGCCTGTTGGTCGGCGTCGGTGAGAGGGATAAAGTTCATGCCTCGCCTCCTGTGTCCTTTGCGGTTTCGATGAGCCGCGCGAACTCATCCCGCGTGATCTGCATGCGCAACTCTTCCTGGAAGCGTAGCCCAAAGGGAAAGCGGCGCTTCGCGCCGATGGCCTGGAAGCCGACCTTCCCGAAGGACCGCTGCGCGCGGTAGTTGTCGGTGTAAGTATAGAGTTGAATCTTGTCGAAGTCTTCCTCGAAGAAGAGATGCCGCAGCAGGGTACGGATGGCGTCCGTCCCGTAGCCCTGGTTCCAATAGTCCTTCTCGCCCAGGACCACGCCCATCGTCGCGATACTGCGCGACGGCTCGAGGTCGAAGATGCCCACGCGACCGATCATCTCGCCCGTCTCGGTCAGGATGACGTACACCTGCTGGTCGCGGCGGCGCTGCTCGCGGGGGAAGGCTGTCTTGAACTCGGAGAAGGACATATGCAGCGGCATGCCGCCACTCCAGCGTAGCACCTCGTCATCGCGGCCCCACCTATAGACACGCCGCAACTCATCCTCGGTGAAAGGATGGCTGTAGGGGCGCAGCGTTACCCGCTCGCCATAGAGCAGTTCGCTGTTGAGATCGCGCTGGGGGACAGCTTCGGTCACGGTGTCTACTTCGCTCGCTTGTAGAAGGGACGCTTGACGATGCGCGCCGCCACAGGCTGGTCGCGAATGATGATGTCGAGGTCGGTTCCGACGGCGGCGGTGTCGGGCCTGACGTAGGCCAGGCCAATAGCCTTGCCGAGGGTCGGCGACTGGGTTCCGCTGGTGACGACGCCCACCACCTGACCATCCTTGCTGATCGCGTAGCCACCGCGTGGGATGCCGCGCCCGATCATCTCGAAGCCGATCAGCCGCTTGGCGGGGCCGTTAGCCTTGGCGGCGGCCATCACCTCGCGGCCGTTGAAGTCGCCCTTGTCGAAGCTGACGAAGCGGGGCAGACCGGCTTCGATGGGGTTGGTCTCGGCATCTAGCTCGTGGCCGTAGAGGGGCATGGCCGCCTCGAGGCGCAGCGTGTCGCGCGCGCCCAGGCCGGCCGGGCGCAGGCCGTAGCTGGCGCCGGCAGCCATGAGCGCGTCCCACATGGCAGGGGTGTCATCGGCGGCGACCAGAATCTCGAAGCCATCCTCGCCGGTGTAGCCGGTGCGGGAGACCAGGGCGTCGATGCCCGCGACCTGGCCGCGGCGGGCGGTGTAGTAGCCCAGGGCATCCAGGTCGATGTCGGTGACGGGGCGCAGTATGTCGAAGGCGCGCGGGCCTTGCAGCGCGACGAGACCGTAGTCGTCCGAGCGGTCGATCACCTGGGCATCGAAGCCGTCTAGCTGGCTCTGCATCCAGGCGAAATCTTTGTCCTTATTGGAGGCATTGACAACGGCGAGATAGTCGGTGTCGCCGAGGCGATAGACGATGAGGTCGTCAATCGCGCCACCGTTGGGGTAGCACATAACGGTGTACTGGGCATCGCCGAAGGCCATGGTGGCCGGGTTGTTGGTCACGAGGCGTTGGAGGTAGGCGAGGGCCTGGGGGCCGCGAATCTCGATTTCGCCCATGTGGCTGACGTCGAACAGGCCGGCCGCCTCGCGCACGGCGCGATGTTCTTCGAGGATGCCGCCGGGATATTGGACCGGCATGTCCCAGCCGCCAAACTCCACCATACGCGCGCCCAGGCGGCGATGCGTCTCATGGAGCGGCGTGTGCTTGAGGGCGGTCGTTATGGGCGTCTCTGCCATGATGCCTCCTTGCCGATGTTCGATTGGGGCCAGGCTGCCAGATGCTACTGCCCGGTTCACGACGGCGCGCAGGGGCAGCCATCCCCCGCGCGCGTTGGGCAGCGCATAACCCCATGCGCCGCCCGGCAGCGTGGCGCACGCCTCGGCGTCATGGTATCTCGGCGCTGCTGTGTTCCAGGTCTGAGGCAGAGCCGCCAGGCTCCGCCGCTACCTCTGCCGTGTCGTCCGTGTTCTGCGGCCAGATGAGGGATGCCACCACTGAGGCTATCAGGATACCGGCGATGATCAGCAGCGATATCCCAATAGGGATGTGGAGGAAGTCCGCGAGAACCATCTTGGCGCCGATGAAGGTGAGCACGGCCGACAGACCAAGCTTCAGATAGTGGAACATGACCATGACCCCGGCCAGGGCGAAGAACAGGGATCGCAGGCCAAGGATGGCAAACACATTCGACGTATACACGATGAATGGGTCAGTGGTAATGGCGAAGATGGCCGGGATAGAGTCCAGGGCGAAGATCACGTCGGTCGTCTCAACCATTACCAACACGATGAACAAGGGCGTCGCCATCAGGCGGCCCATGTCGCGGATGAAGAATCGCCCACCCTGGTAGTCGGGCGTGACGGGCATCAGGCGGCGCACGAAATTGACGACGGGGTTCTTTTCGGGGTGAATCTCTTCGTCGCCCTTGCGCGCCATACGCAGCCCGGTGAAGATCAGGAACACGCCGAAGACATAGATAAGCCAGTGGAAACGCGCCAGGAGCGCGGCCCCGGCGACGATGAAAACGAAGCGCATGACAAGCGCGCCGAGGACGCCCCAGAATAGCACCCGATGCTGGTAGATGGGCGGCACGGCAAAATAGGAAAAGATGAGCAGGAAGACAAACAGGTTGTCGATGCTCAACGATTTCTCAATCAGGTAGCCCGTGAAGAATTGAAGGGCGACCTCGGGGCCTTGCCACCACCAGATGACTACGTTAAAGGCCAGGGCCAGGGCGATCCAGAACGCGCTGAACAGTAGCGCTTCCTTGACCTTGACCACGTGCGCGTGGCGATGGAATACCAGCAGGTCAAGGGCCAACATGCAGACGACGAATATGTTAAATGCAATCCAAATCGGCAGGGATGTATCCATTATTGGGTCACGGCCTCCTCAACCGCCGTGGTGCGGTGTGGCGGCTGGCTGCTACCATTGTATGCCCCGTTCGGAGAAAAGTCAACGCATCGCAATGGCGGGCGGTGGGCGCTGCCACGACGGGATGGGTGGGGCAGGTGGCACGCCAGGGATGCAGGGTAGCGGCGAAGGACGAAGGGCCAATGACCAGACGAGCCTGGCTGTTGGTTCCTGGTCCTTCGCCTCGTTGTCTCAGCGTCCCCTGCTCAGCAGGGGCAGGAACTGGCGGTAGGGGCAGGTAGCGGTGCGCAGGTCGAAGGGGATGGCTTCCTGGAACTGAATCTCATCGCCGACCGAGTCGCTCAGGCTTAGCGTTCCCTCTTCTGGCTGGCCCTTGGGGCGTGGCTTTAGCTCAAGCAGCGTGGCGCCGCACGCGCCGACGGCACGAAATACGACTGTAACCAGTGTACCGCTCCCATGCACGGGCGGCTCGGGGTGGACACGGGTCCCGACGAACTGGAGGAAACCGGCCTTGTTGTCGACAAGATTCTGGACGAAGAAGGAGCCGCCGGGGAACACGTCGCCGGGTTTGACCTGAACGCCGGCCAGGTTGGGGTTAGCATCGACGACCTGGAAGGCTCCGGGGTCGAAGGTCCAACCCAGGTCTGCACCGTAGAAATCCTCCAGGTTGCCCAACTGCACGGTGACGGATACCACGTCGCCGACGGCATAGAAGTCCTTGCGCGGGGTGACGACGATTTCGGTCTGCGCCAGCTGCGGGGCGGCCGTCGCCGGTCGGCCAACGAGGGCCAGGGCGGCGACGACCGTCAGCAGCGCCACGAGCAGCGAGGTCCAGAGCATGCGGGGGGACATCACGCCTCCTTGTGCTACCGTCGAGGCGCGACCTGTCGCCTCTCGACGAAATTGTACCATCTCTGCTACCAAGACGCTGAACTTGCCACGACAATGACGCGCGCCACCAAAAAGCCCTGCCCCCTCGCGTGGGGGCAGCCACGGAGGGGGCAGAGGCGGACCGGACCGCCTGGGGGGACCAGGCGCTGGTTATCTCTCGCGGTCGACTTGCAGCAGCGGCAGCAGGATACAGGTAGCGCCGACGCGGGCCGACCCGCTGGCCGTGGCGGGCAGTTCCACGGCGGCGGGGCTGGATAGGCTAAAGTCAGCCTGGCTCAGGTCTAGTGTCGCCGCGCCGCAGCCGACGGTGAAGGTCAACTCAGCCAGGGTCTTGGGGCCGCTGGCAGGCTCCATTGGGTACTTCAGTGTACTGACGAAGGAGACTGCCTTCAGCCCCTCACCTCGATCATCAACACGAGGCGGGACTGAGAAGGAGCCGGGTGGGAAGGCATCGCCCTCACGCGCCGAGTCGAAGCGCAGCACAGCGGAGTCGAAGGGCAGCTTGATCTCGGCGGCATAGACCTCGGTATTGTCGTCCACCTCGATGGCGACCGTCACCTTGTCGCCCGCGAAGTAGGTAGCCTTCGGGTCGCGGACGACCAGGCGGGCGTTGACATCGGCGGCCGTCTTGGCGGCCGGCGCGGCCACCGCCGCGTCCAGCGCGCCGGCGGCGGGGTTGCCCTGCTGGCTGCCGTCGGTGGGGCCCTGGCGGTCGAAGTTCTGGCTGACCAGCACCAGGTCGAAGATGTTGACCGCGCCGTCGCCGTTGATGTCGGCCAGCTCGTCCCAGTTGGCCGCGCCGGGCACGGCGTCGTAGGATGTCGCCACCTTCGCCAGGTCGAACAGGTTGATGACCTTGTCGCCGTTGGCGTCGCCAGCGATCATGTACATGTCGCCCAGGGGCGTGTCGACGCTGACGACCTCGATGGTGCGGCTGATGGGCAGGTAGCCCTGCATCGTCACCTCGACGATGCGCGTGCCGAAGGGCGACCCGGCGATGCTGAAGGCGCCGGTCTCGTCGGTCAGGGCCGTGCCCGACGCGCCGCCATCGATGAGGACGCGGGCGTTGGCGTAGTTGGTGCGACCCTGGAGGATGATTCGGCCGGTCACGTCGTCAACCCAGGGCCGTGTCTGGCAGCTTACCTGGTTGGAGTAGGGCGAGAACTGGCCGGTGTTGGCGTCATAGGCGCGGGCGCGGAAGAAGTACAGGGTATTGCTGGCCAGCCCGCTATCGCGGTAGGTGGTGGGTGTCGCCGGCCGCGTCGGCAGGTCCGACCAGTTCACCAGGTTGCGCGACCGCTCGATGTAGACCTGGGTCACGTTGGGGTCGGTCAGCGCCCACGACAGGTCGATCATGGAGTAGGAGATCGTGCGGCAGCTGAGGATGAGAGTCCCCGGCTGGGCGGGCGCGCCGCACGTCGCCGCGCCACTCCACGCCGTCGGCTGGCCGCCGACCACGCCGCGCACCTGGTAGGTGTAAGGCTGGCCGGGGGTTAGCTCGCTGTCGTAGAAGGTCGTGGCGTTACCCGGCAAGGCCTTGATGGCGCCGCTGGCAAACTGGGGCGTGCGCATGACTTCGATGCTGTCAAAGGAACCGCCATTGACCCACTGGAGCGCCACCTGGTTCGGCCCCGCCTGATAGTTGCAGATCAGGTCGAAGGGCTGGTTGGGCGTGGCCGTCGGCGTGGGCGTGTTGGTCCGCGTCGCCGTGGGCGTGTTGGTGTTGGTGGGGGTGTTGGTCGCGGTGGCGGTGTTGGTGGGCGTGGGTGTCCGCGTGGGTGTCTGGGTATTGGTGGGTGTGTTGGTGGGCGTGCAGTTCGGGCACGGCGTCGGCGTGTTGGTCGGCGTCAGGGTGTTGGTGGGCGTCGGCGTATTGGTCGGCGTCGGTGTATTGGTCGGCGTCGGTGTATTGGTCGGCGTCAGGGTAGCCGTATTGGTAGCCGTGTTGGTGGGCGTGGCCGTCGGCGGCGGGGTCGGCGGGTCGCCGGGGTTGACCCAGATGTCGTCGTCGTCGCGGGGGTCGTAGACGAGCTTGACGCGGACGGCGACGGGGTTGCCGGTCAAGGCAGGGCCTTCGGCGTTGAAGAAGTCGATGTGGTCGGAGCCAGGGCGCGTCGGGAAGTCGGCAGGGCCGACGCCGTTCGTGTTGGGGAAGGGTATACCGTTGATGGGCGAGGTTGGGTTAGTGGCGCGCCAGGCGGCAGCGATGTCAGCCTGAGTCATCTGGACGCCGCCGGCGAAGGGGTTGATGTCGCCGCAAGCGAAGAAGTGCAGGCGGCTCTGGGTCGAGGTCCAGTCGCTAGTCCACAGGTACGCCTGGCCGTCAGGTAGCTTGATGTCGGTGTAGCGGTCGGGCAGGGTGTTGAATTGCTCCGTGCTCCACCGCTCGCGGTTGCCCTCGGCGGGCACGCGGAGGAAGTACAGCTCGCGTAGCTCGCCCAGGAAGCGCGGTTCCTGGCTCTCGGCCACGACGCGCACCGCCAGCGGGTCGGCCGCCTTCGGCAGGCCGACGCAATCGGGCTTAGGATGGTCGGCGTCGGTGGCGAAATCCGCGGTCGGAATCTTCGCCACATCATCGGCGACGGTATGGGCCATGTTGAAGGGCGGCAGCTGCGAGATGACATGGGTATCGGGGTTGTCGAGCACGCGGCCACGGAAGTAGCCCTGGAGGGCGATGCTGTCCTGATAGTTGACAAAGGTGTTGGGCTTGGGAACCGGCGTGCGCAGGGTGATGTACTTGAACTCGAAAGGCTCCGCCTGGGGCGTGCTGGTGTCGCTGGCGACGACGCGCACGGCGACGACGTTGTACTCGTGGCCGTCAACGTAGAAGCGCTTGAGATACCACGGGTCGCCCGGCGTCAGGTTGTGGCCGCCCTGGCCGTTGTCGATGGCGGCCCAGGTGTTGCCCAGCGCGCGGCCGACCGTCACCACCACCGACTCGTCGAACTGGTTGACAGCCTGCACTGACAGGAACCACGCCCCGTCGGTACGACCCAGGTTGTCCCCGCCGGCCGGGATGCGGCGCACGCTGCTGCGACTGGCGACGGCCAGGTCGCCGACGTTGAAGCTGGCGGTGCGCATGAAGTCGGGATACGACGAGTACTCGCCGTTCCCCAGCGGGTGGAGGCCGCCGCCCGCGTACCAGAAGTCGAAGTCGGCCGTGGGCTGGCTACCGTAGCCGCCCACGCCGATATTCTCCAGGGTTACGAGGTGGTCGAGGAACTGGACGCTCTCGCCGCGCCGCAGGACGACGTTCTCGACCGAGAAGACCACCAGGCCGTCGCCGGGGCGGCTGATGGGCGCGAGGTTGTCGATGGCCCCGTTGCCGTTGAAGTCGGCGCGCACGCCGGTCTTGGCGGCCAGGCTGTTCTCGCTGTCGATGGCGGCGATGTCGGGCTGGCCGTCGAAGTTGGCGTCGAAGGAGGTGAGGCCGAAGCCGAAGCTCGCCCCTGGGTTCCAGCCGACCCCGGCGGTGCGTGGTGGCACGGGCAGTTCATTGCGGGCCGTCGCCATGGGGAAGGCGAAGCGGCTGTTGCCGGGCTGACCGTGGGCCGGGCGGTCCTGGGTATCGACAAACAGGTAGGTAAACTCTTGCAGCAGGGCCGAGAAGCGATAGTCCTGGCTGCGGTCGGCGCTGAAGCGCGCCTTGTCCAGATAGCTCGGCTCGTACCACATGCGGGTGTAGACCTTCTCGCGGGCGTCCTGGTCCTCGATGGAGATGCGCGAGTAGAGGGCCGACAGCGGTTCGCCGCTGTTGCGAAACTCGTCCATGTACGCCGGATCGAAGGTGACGGAGTCCTTGCGCGGGGCTTGCGGCAGTTGCGGGTTGAAGGGGGCCCACGGGTCGGTGTAGGGCGGGACCTCGATGACGGCGTTGGCCAGGGTGTCGGTAATGATGCTAGTATCGCCAGCCGTGCCGCTAAAGTCGTTGGGCGCGCGATAGGCCTTACCGAAAACGCGCAGGCCGTTCTCGTCCTTGACGATCTTGCCGGTCGGGTTATTGGCCGCGTCGCCGGAGGAGGCCGGGTCGAACCAGAACTTGACGCGATTCTGCAAGGCAACAGGCGGCTGCGCCGTGGGGCTGGTCCAGTCGCCCCACTGGTAGGGCGTGGTCGTATCCCGCGCCCATAGCTGATACTGGCCCTGGGGGGCGAGGAAGGCGCTGGTCATCGTGCCCGGCACCGCAATCCGCAAC
>CAZJJF010000068.1:0-13657 GCA_964546245.1 uncultured Anaerolineales bacterium | reverse complement strand
ATCAACACCATGTCGATGGCCCTCAATCCCGACCGCTACGGCCAATAGCTCGACTTCTACGGCGGGCAGGCCGACCTGCGACGGGAACTGGTGCGTGTGCTGCATAGCCTCAGCTTCGTCGAGGACCCCACGCGTATCCTGCGCGCCGTGCGCCTGGAGCAGCGCCTCGCCTTTCGCATCGAACCGCGCACCGAGGAACTAGTCGCCGACGCGGTGGCCCTGCTGGAGCGCACCAGCGGCGACCGTATCCGCCACGAGTTGTACCGTATCCTGGAGGAGCCGCGTGACGTCCCCTCCCGCAGCCTGCGGCGACTGGATGACCTGGGCGTGCTTTCCACTGTCCACCCGGCGCTGGGTTGGACGCCCGCCATCGACGCACGGCTGATACGGCTGCGCGAGGCGCCGGGCTGCCTGGCGACGCGCGAGGTGGACCAGTCCATCGTCGCCAATGCGGCCCTGGCCGATGTCAACCGCATCCCCGCGCCCTACAGCCTGGCCCTGGTGGCCTATGACCTGGACGCCACGGCCATCGAGGGGGTGGGGCTGGCGCTGAAGCTCAGTCGCACCGACCTGCGCCTGCTACGCGAGGTGGTGGCCCTGCGCGCCCGGCTGCCCAGGCTGACCGCTCCCGACCTGCCCGACCGCGCCCTGGTGCGCCTGCTGGAACCCTTCTCGCGGCCCGCCCTGTGCGTGCTGCGCGTGGCCGAACCGGACCCCGTGCTGCGCGCGCGCCTGGACCGCTATCTGGATGGGCTGTCCCACGTGCGCCCAACGCTGCGCGGCGATACCTTGCGCGCGATGGGCTTGCCGCCGGGGCCAATCTACCGCGAGATTCTCGGCAAGCTGCGGGACGCCCGCCTCCAGGGCGATATCGCCGATGACGGTGAGGAGCGCGCCCTGGCCGAGCGCCTCGTCGCCGAGGCGAAGGCCGCCTCGTGAATCGCGACGCCTACCTCCAGCGCATCGGCTACGCAGGGCCGCTCGCCCCGACGGCGACGACTCTGGCCGCGTTGCACGTTGCTCATCTGCGCGCCGTGCCCTTCGAGAACCTGGACATCAGCCGGGGCCAACCCATTCGGCTGGACCTGCCATCCCTCTACGCCAAGATCGTGACACGGCGGCGCGGCGGCTTCTGCTACGAGCTGAACGGCCTGTTCGCCTGGCTGCTGGACGACCTAGGCTACCAGGTGGACCGCCTGGCGGCGGGCGTGGCGCGGCAGGCGGGCGGCTTCGGCCCATCCTTCGATCATCTGACGCTGCGGGTGCGTTGCCCTCGCGGCGAGACGCCCTGGCTGGCCGACGTCGGCTTCGGCGACTCGTTTGTCACGCCGCTGCGCCTTGATACCCCGACCGAGCAGCCCGACGGTGGGCGCGCCTATCGCCTTGACCCTGAGGGTGAGACTCGTATCCTCTGGCAGCGCGATGCGGCCGACGACTGGGAGCGGCAGTACCGCTTCGACCTGCTACCCCACAACCTGGCCGAGTACGAGCCGATGTGCCTCTACCATCAGACCTCGCCCCAATCCTCCTTCACCCAGCGACGGGTATGCACCCTGGCGACGGCCGACGGCCGCGTGACGCTGGCCGAGGGACGCCTGATCACGACGCGCGGCGGCGAGCGCGAGGAGCGTCCCGTCGCCGAGGCGGAGCGGGCGGCGATTCTGCGGGGCGTGTTTGGCGTCAGCCTGGAGGAACAGCCATGACCGACAACGGCCGCTTTCAGCCGGTCTTCCAGCAACTCAAGGCGATTCTGGAAACCTACGCGGGGCGTTTGGTCGTCCAGGCGGATGGGCCAACCGACTACTCCCTGGCGACACCGCGCGTGGCGGCGCTGAACAAGGCGATGTTCTTCGGCGCGGCCCAGATCAAGAAGAACTACGTCAGCTATCACCTGATGCCGGTGTATGTGCATCCTGAGATGCTCGACGGCGTGTCACCAGGGCTAAAGAAGCGGATGCAGGGCAAGTCGTGTTTCAACTTCACGCGGCTCGATCCGGCGACGGTGGATGAATTGAGGCGGCTGACCGCCGAGGGCTTCGCGGCCTTCGAGCGCGACTACCTGAGGGAGAAGGGTTGAGACATGTACCTACCCCCCGCTTTCCGCGAGGATGACGTGGCGACGCTGGTGGCGTTCATGCGCGCCCACAGCTTCATCCAGCTGGTGTCGGCGCTCGACGGCGCGCTGGTCGCGTCCCATATCCCGGTTGTTGTGACCTGCGCCGACGGCCAGGTGACGCTGAGCGGCCATGTGTCGAAGGCCAACCCCCAGTGGCGCGCCTTCAGCGGCGGCGACTCCCTCGCCATCTTCAGCGGCCCCCACGCCTACGTCTCGCCGTCGCTGTACGAGACGCGCGAGGGTGTACCGACGTGGAACTACATTGCCGTCCACGCCACGGGCGCGCCGCGCATCGTCACCCGCGCCGACGACCCGGCAGCTCTGGAAGCGATGCTGGCGGCCATGATTCAGCAATACGAGGCAACCTACCAGGCCCAGTGGGACAGCCTGCCCGATACGTTCCGCGAGGGGATGATGAAGGGCATCGTGGCTTTCAGCATGCCCGTCGCCCGGCTGGAGGGGAAGTACAAACTCAGCCAGAACCGCAGTCTGGCCGACCAGCGCGCCGTGGCGGCGGCGCTCGCCGCCGGCCTCGACGCGACGATAGCGGCGGTGGGGGCGGCGATGGGGCGCATCGACGAAGGGCGAAGGGCAAAGGACCAATAGGCACTGGGCGGGAGGCTCTGAGCTGGTCCGCCAGGCCGACGCGGCCGCAGGGTGCGTTTCGCCAATCACTCGGCGAAAGGTGGTTGACGGGCATTCGCGTGCCATCTATACTTGAGTCAAGAACGAGCTTGCGGAGCAGGAATGATGATGCTGAACATCACAGGCCAGTATGTCGTGACGGACGCGGGCGTGTGCCACGGGCAGCCAACCTTTCGGGGAACGCGCATCATGGTGTATCAGGTTCTCGATATGGTGGCGCGCGAAGTGGCATGGGATGACATCATCGCCGAGTGTCACGGTGGCATCTCGCGCGAGGCGATTGCGGAGGCTATCGCCCTCGCCAGTCGCGCCCTCGTCGATCACGCCGATGAATACGTCAAAGAGCCTTCCGCTGCATGAATGTTCTGGACGAAAACGTGCTGGCAAGCCAACGAGCGCAACTGCTCCGATAGAATGTTCCAATACGCCAGATCGGCATGGAACTCGGCCACAAGGGGATGAAGGACGAAGCCCTCACCCCCTTTCTGTTGCGCCTGCGGCGTCCGGCCTTCTTCACCCGCGATGAAGGCTTCTACCGTCGCAGCCTGTGTCACCCAGGCTACTGCCTCGTCTACCTGGGCATCGAGGGCGAGCAGGCGGCCCACCTCGTGCGCGCGCTCCTACGCCACCCGAAGGTCAGGTCTTGGGTGCAACGGGACGGGAGGGTCATTCGGGTCTCGACGCAGGGGATCAGCATGTGGGAAGGCCATGCGGCCGCCGAAGAGACTTGCCAATGGCCTAAGGCGAGACGCCGAACGCCGTAGTATCGAGAGGAAATGGCATGGCGGCGGAGAAGAGCGTCATTGAAACAGGCCGTCTCGTGCTCGTCCCCATGACCACGCGCTTCTTCGAGGCGTGCCTGGCAGGCGACCTGGACGCGGCCTCGCAACGCATCGGCCTGCGCGTGCCCGACGACTGGTTGTTGGAGGGGGCGGTCATGCGCGTCTTCCTCGACCGGCTGCGCCAGAACCCGACGGCGCAGCCGTGGCTGATGCGGGCCATCGGCCTGCGCGCGACGGGCGAGATGATTGGGACCATTGGTTTCCACCTGCCGCCCGGCGCCGAGTATCTGCGCGACCTGGCGCCAGGTGGTGTCGAGATGGGCTACACCGTCTTCGCCGCCTACCGCCGCCAGGGCTACGCCCGCGAGGCGTGCGCCGGGCTGATGGATTGGGCAACGCAGACGCACGGCGTCACCCGCTTCGTTGTCAGCATCAGCCCCACCAACGAGCCGTCGCTGCGTCTCGCCACGCATTTCGGCTTCCGCAAGGTAGGGTTCCATATCGACGATGAAGACGGCCTCGAAGACGTCTTTCTGCGGGTGGCGAGCGCCTCGCCCGCTGGCGAGCGCTGACAGCTACGCAGCCCAACCATCCGTGGCTACAGCCGCCCATAGCGCCGCATCACCTCTTGCAGGCGGTCGAGGGGTAGGGCGTGGGCAACGTGCCCATCGCGCCCCGTCATCGTCTCAGCCATGCACAATGCGTTGAGGATGGCCTCTTCAGTGGCGTCGGCGACGGCGGCAAACAGAGGCGACAGCGCGCTGTTGGGCAGCATCTGGACCACCCTCGGCTGCCAGTCGGCGCGGCCTTCGCCTAACCCTCGGTTACCCGTCGCGAAGGCCAGGAAGATGTCGCCGCTGGAGTTCTCGCCCAGCCCCCCCATGCGCCCGACGCCAATGGTCGCCCGCTGCGCCAGGCGGCGGCACTGGCCCGGCAGTAGCGGCGCGTCGGTCGCCACGACGACGATGATGGAGCCAGCCGTCTCAGGAACGCCTGGCATGGGCACGACGTCCGGCGGCATCTCCCGACCGGCAGGCACGCCGTCCACGGTAAACCGGGCGCGCGAGCCATAGTTGGCCTGGACGAGCACGCCGACGGTGCAGGTGACTCCCTCGCCGCCTGCGCGAGCGTCGCGGTGAGCGCCAGGCGGGGGGACGGCGGTCGGGTAGCTCACCAGGCGCGACGAGGTCCCGATGCCGCCCTTGAAGCCGTGGGCGATCATGCCTGTCCCACCGCCGACGCCGCCCTCAGCCACTGGCCCGCTGACAGCGTGGTCGAGGACGGCGAAGACGTGCTCAGGCTTCACGTGGAAGCCGTTGATATCGTTGAGGAAGCCGTCGTAGGTCTCGGCCACGACGGGCAGGCTCCACGCTGCCTCCTGGGCCAGGTAGCCCTGCCGCACGCTGTAGGCAATCAGCGCGTCCCGAACCACGCCGACACTGTGGGTGTTGGTCAGCGCCAGCGGCGTGGTGAGCAGGCCTACTTCGTCCAGCCAGGGCAGGCCGGTCATCTCGCCATTGCCGTTGAGGACGTGGTAGCCAGCGAAGCATGGCTCCGCGCCGACATCGCCGGGCCTGGGGACGACGATGGTGACGCCCGTGCGCACCGGCCCCTGACCCACGACCAGCGGGCCGGTGCCCTGAATCAGCGTCACCTGGCCGACGCGGACGCCCGGCACGTCGGTGATCGCATTGTGGGGGCCGGGGTCAAGGTGGCCGATGCGGATGCCCAGATCGCGCGCCCGAGTCCGAGCGGAGTGCGCTGGTGGTGACATGGTAGACCCAACCTTTCCTCTTTCTTCCTGTGAGGCTGTCGCGCGAGCCAGGGTGATGACACGGCGGAGTATAGGCGAGGCGCCGGGGCGGGTCAATTGCCAGCAGTAGGGTGCGTGGGGGCGTCTGGCTGGTGTCGAGCGCCGAGGACTGTGGTAGAATGAGCGCGAGACCGGGAGAGTTGCTCGGTGCGCCAGGCAGAGCGCAGCTTCGAGGGGGAGGTGAATAGCCGTGGCCAACGCGATTACCCTCAGCCGCCTGCTCTGGTTGGCGCTGGCGATCATGCTGCTCGTGCCGGAGAATGCGACGGCGCGGCTGATGGCGGCCGGGCTGATCATCCTGGTGATCGCGCTGGACGGTATCGACGGCATCGTGGCGCGCGCCTGGGACGAGGTCAGCGACCTGGGGAGCGTGCTGGATATCGCGGTCGATCGCGTGGTGGAGCAGACGCTGTGGGTGGTTTACGCCTATCTGGGGCTGGTCCCGCTGTGGGCGCCCATCATTGTCATCGCTAGAGGCGTTATGACGGATGCGCTACGCTCATACGTACTGGCGAAGGGCGAGACGGCTTTCGGGATGATGCAGTCGAAGTGGGGGCAGATTCTCGTTAGCAACCGGCCCATGCGCGCCATCTACGGTGTGGCTAAGACGGTCGCCTTCGTCTACCTGGCGCTGCTGGCGGCGGCCCACGTGGCGTGGGGTAGCGGTCCCCAGGGCGGGGCAACCCCGCCCCTACCGACGCTGGACAGCATCGCGTGGTGGCTGACGCTGTTCGTGGTGGGACTGACTGTGCTGCGCGGTATCCCGGTCTTCATCGAGGCGCGGCGGTTCTTCGCTAAAAGCGCTTGACCTCTGTCGCTGCCAACGGCATTTCTAAAAAACCCCGAGAAAGCGCAACACGGTGATCAGAACGGCGATCAGAACACCAGCAACTATGTAAAAAAACCAGATGTTGCCCATCAACCATGCGACAAGGCCGACTTTATGTCCTAAGGACTCCAATTTTGACTGGAGTTCTCCAGCAGTCGGCTCGGTCAAAGTGCTACCATCGGGAAAGACAAGCGTCGGTACGCTTTCATTGCCGTTATTGATAGCGCGAACACGAGCGGCGGCAACGCTATCCTGATGGATGTCAATATACTCAAACTTGACCTTCGATAGTGTTAGTAGCCCTTTGACTGGCCCGAGGCCTGGGCAGGTCGGGTGACCGTAGACAATAATTGCGTCCAGCATTCATCCCACTCCCAATGCACTACACTTTTGATGGTACAGCAGGCGGGGTCAAGGCGAGACTTAGCCCTCAGCTCACCGCTTTCTTGACGAGCGCGCCAATCTCTGCCTCTACGGCGTCGGTCAACTCCTTCAGCGCGAAGGAGGTCGGCCACATGTCGCCATCGTCGAGGTTGGCGTCGTCGTTAAAGCCTAACGTCGCGTACCTCGCGTTGAACTTCGATGCGGCCGTGAAGAAGCAGACGACCTTGCCGTCCTTGTTAGCATACGCGGGCATCCCGTACCAGGTTTTCGGCGCGAGGACTGGCGCGTTGGCCTTGACGATCGCATGGAGCCGCTCGGCCATGCTGCGATCCGGTTCGGGCATCTCGGCGATCTTCGCGAGTACGTCGCTTTCCCCTTCGGCCTTGTTCTTGTTGGCGCGCGCTTCCGCCTTCAGCTCTTTGGCGCGCTCCTTCATCGCGGCTCGTTCCTCGGCTGAGAATCCCGTGGACTCCTTGGTGGTCGCGGTGGCACCCTCGACGGGCTTCTGCGTGTTCTTCTCTTGGCTCATAGAAACCTCCTTGACTGACTTGGGTTAGGAACCTCACCGGCTGGCAATTTGTGGGCACACATTATAGGCGCTATCCAGGCCGCGTCAACACGCGGCGTAGGCGCGGACCTCGACGAGGCGGGCGGTGCGGCCGCCGTGGGTGGCGGTGATAGTAACGCGCAGCGCGCGGGTGGGCCGCGCCGGCCGGCGGTGGGCGCGCTGCCGCTGATAGTTGCCCTCGACCTGCGCCCAGGGTTGCCACGTCTCGCCGTGGGCAGGTAGGTACTCTACCGTGTAGTCCCGCGCTAGCAGCGGGACTGTTCCCTCCCATAGCCAGCCGCTCAACTCGGAATCGAAGGTCAGCTCCACACAGCCCACGGCGACCGGCGCCGGCCAGGTCAGCGTCACGGCCTGGGGCAGGGGCTGGTGTGGGTCAGAGATCCACATGTTGGCGCCGACCTCGGGGCGAGTGACGCCACTGAGCACGTTCGCCGCGCCGTAGGGCCGGCTGACGGGCGACACCTCGGTAACGAGCGTGCCGTGCAGCCAGCTCCAGTGGTCCGCCTCGGCGTCCCAACGCGCCGCCTGCGTGCCGGGCGGTTCCTGGGCCGACAGCCGCCATGCCACGTCGGGCAGCGACTCCAGGACCAGGGCGACGGGATGATTCGGCTGGACGGGGACCGGGATGGCGGGTCGGAACTCGACCGCCGTCTCGCCAGGCGGCACCCTCGCTTCTAGGACGAGGTCCGCGTCGTCGCGCAGCCCGAAGTCGCGCAGGTGGCGGGCTGGGCGGATGCGCAGTCGCGCCGTCTGGGCCGCGCTCGCCGCCGAGACGAGGCGCAGGGTGACAGCGTCCAGCGTGGCGGCCGAGAGAACGACTGCCTGGCCGAGGGGCTGGTCCAGGGAGACGGCGCGGCCGGCCGTCGCCACGCCACCGTGAGAGAGATCGGTGGTATTGAGGTTGGCCGACTCTAGAGTACTCAGACCGGCGTGCTCCCAGCCAGATGGGTTGGCCGCGTCGTCGGCGTCGAGGGTCAGAGTCGCCTCGCTGGTAGCTGTGGCGCGGACGCCCGGCTGCTGGGCCAGGTCACACGGGTCATTGTTGCGGACCAGGGGCAGGTACGCGCCGTCGCGGAGCAGCGCCTGCTGGACGTCGGCGACAGCGTGGGGTTGGGACGCGAGGGCGCGGGGTGTCAGGCCGCGCTCGACGCATAGCGCGGCCGCCGTGCCGCTGGCCTGGCCGATGACGGCACACGTCTTCATGACGCGGGTCGAGGCATGGGCGATGTGGCTCAGGCTGATGTCACGGCCCGCCAGCATCAGGTTGGCGATGGTGCGGCTGTACAGACTGCGCAGGGGTATGCCGTAGATGCCGGGCAGGGGCGGGTTGTGGCAGGGGTGGTCAGGCGAGTATACGCCGTCCGGCGGGTGGGTGTCGATGGGCCAGCCGCCATAGGCCACGACGTCGGCGGGCAGGCGGCCCATGCCCGCCAGGATATCGTGTTCGGTGAGGATGATGTCGCCCTCGAAGCGACGGCTCTCGCGCTTGCCCGGCAGGTGGCCGATCCAGTCGATGGCCCAGGTGGCGGCGCGCTCGCGGACGCCGGGCACGGTGCAGCGGTTCTTGATGTGGTCCCACACGCCGAAGATGGCGGCGTGCAGTTCGCGGCGAATAGTCTCGCTGTCGGCGATGGTATTGAGGCGGCCGCCCCACTCCAACCACCAGTAGCCGCTCTCCAGCTGGCTATGGTCGCGGAAAGGCAGCGACTCCTCGTCGGGGAAGACGTGGGCCCAGATAGGCGGGGCGAAGGGCACGGAGCGCCCCACGTCGCGAGCGGCGAACATGATGGTCGAGCCAAGCACAAGGTCGTCGGCCACCGCCGGCGCGTAGGACTCGCCAAACTCGGCGCGCGCCTCGCGGCCATAGCGGAAGGGCGCGCCGGCCGGCAGGGCTACCGTGCCATCGCCCGTGGCGTCGATGACCACGTCGCAGCGCAGGCGGGTGACGGCCTCGGTACTGGTCTGGAGGGCAATGAGGCCGGTGATGAGAGTGGTGTAACCGTCGTCATCGACTGCCTCGGTCTCGACGCTCACGACGCGGGTGTTGAGGAAGAGGGTCAGGGTTGGCTCAGCCTCAGCCTTCTCGGCCAGGATGACATCCCACATAGGGTAGTGGCGGCCGTTGACCTGACGCAGGCCGTAGGTACGAGCGCGCACTTCCAGGAACAGTTCTTCGATCAGGCCCGTCTCGCGGGCGTCGCGCAGATAGCCGTGGTAGGACGCGCCGACAGGGTGGACGCGCACCTCGCTGCTGCTGTTACCGCCGAGGACAGGCCGGTCCTGAACAAGGGCAACGCGCATGCCGCGCCGCGCCGCGGCAATGGCCGCGCACGTTCCGGCCAGCCCGCCGCCGACGACCACCAGTGGGTAGGATTCCTCGCGGTCGATGGGAAGTGTTGCGTCTGGTACGGGCATCGTGGCTCCTCTAGCAGTTACGTCGAAGGCGCGCGGGGTTGGCTCCATACCAAAGCCCAATGAACACTCGACTGTCGTCGGGGTGACAGTCGGATGCTGTCCTGCTCCGTCTTCATCCCTGCCTCGTGCCTTCGCGCCTTCGTGTCCTTCGTGCTTTCCCACCTGGAAGAAGTCGCGCCGGATGTGGCCATCTGGCGTGAGCGGCAATCGTCACAGGCGGAATAGCGGCGCCAGGTCGGCCAGGATGGCGTCGAGTTCCTGGTGATCGTAATCGTCGAGCATGGCTGCGCCTGCCGCGCGGGCAAATGTCGTGGCGATGACGCCGCGACGATGGAGCACGACCTTGTAGATGGAGAAGCTGTACAGGGACTCGATGTTGAGGAGGGGCAGCAGGCGGTTATAGAAAGCGCGCGCCCCCGCCTCGTCGCCCTTCTCGATGAGTTCCCACAGTTGCACGTGGAGGTCGACCACCTCGCAGGCAGGCATGGTGCCGCACGCGCCACGGCGTACCTCGTCCATCAAATAGCGGCCGGCCGCACCGCCCATGATGCCCTTGATATGCGGTCCGGCCAGATTGAGCACGCGCGTCATCATCTGGCCGGCCGGGGTGCTCTCCTCTTTGAGGTAGTCTACGTGGTCGAGCTCGCGCAACAGACGGCTGAGCAGATCGGCCGACATGGGTGTGCCGACCGGGGCGATATAGTCCTGGATCCAGATTGGAATATCGACGGCCTGTGAGAGAGCGCGGTAGTAGTCGTAAATCTCGGCAGGCGGCGCTTTGCGGATGTAAGGTGGCATGGCGATGATAGCGTCGGCCCCAACATCGTTGGCGTAGCGGCTGAGCATGAGGGCATGCTCGGTGGACACCCCCGACGTGCCGATGACCACCGGAATACGCCGGTTGGTGTGCTCGACGGCGATCTCGGTCACGCGCTTACGCTCGTCGTCGGTCAGGCTGGTGAACTCGCTGGCGTTGACCGGCGTGACGATGCCATGCGCGCCGCCCTCGACACAGAAGTCGATGCAGCGGCGCAGGCTGGCCTCATCGAGAGCGCCGCGCGCGTCGAACGGGGTGACGGGGATGGCAAACACACCCCGGAAAGGCTCACCAGGCATAGAGGTCTCCTCTCAGGCCGCCGATTGCCCTGGGACGGCGATGCAGGGGCGGCCGGGCTAAGGGTCGATGTAGCCACGACGTAACGCGGGCCGGGTGAGAATCGGCGGCCACTGGACACTGGTTCCGCCGTCCACGTTGAGGACAACACCGTTCACGTAACTTGCCTCGTCGCTAGCCAGAAACAGCGCAGCGTTGGCGATGTCGCGCGGTGCGCCGACGCGGCGCAACGGGCAACTCTCGACGGCGGCGCGCCGCTCATCGGGGTCGGCCAGGATGGTCTCGACCACGGCGGGCGTGGCGATGAGGCCAGGGCGAATGGCGTTGCTGCGAATGCCGAAGGGGCCGTATTCCACAGCCAGCTGGCGGGTGAGGGCTTCGGCACCACCCTTAGCCGCCGTGTAAGCCGGGCGGCCGGGCGTCGAGACGCAGGCGTTGATAGAACTGATATTGACGATAGCCCCGCCGCCCTGACGCTGCATGACGGGGACGGCATGCTTCGCGCCTAGAAAGACGGCGGTTAGCGACACGTCCAGGGTGTGCCGCCACTCTTCGAGGGTCAGGTCAACGACCGAGCGGTGCACGGCAGCGTAGGCGTTGCTGACGAGGATGTCCAGACGGCCAAAGCAGTCGAGGGCAACCGCCACGGCCCGCGACGCCGTAGCCTCCACACCCACGTCGCCAATGACGGTCTCGACAGTCGCCGCGCCCCAGGCCGAAGTGTCGATGTCGGTCACGTCAACCAGGATGAGAGCCGCGCCTTCCTCGGCAAAGCGTTCGGCGATGGCGTGGCCGATGCCCCGCGCCGCGCCGGTGATGATGGCGGTTTTACCGGCTAAACGCCCCATGCGCGTCCTCAATCATGCGGAAGATGTCCCACTCCGGCGCGTAGCCGAGAACGAGGCGTGCCTTGTCTACTGACGTTTCGTAGTCGTAGGGCGCTGTGAACAGGCTCACCCGCTGAACTGGTCGCCCGGTCACCCGCGCCAGGGCGGGCACGACTTCGTCGAAGCGGTGCGCCCCGGCCGGCCCCAGGTTGAAGATTTCGCCCACGGCGTCGGGGTGGATGAGGGTCAGCATGAGGCCCTCGACCAGGTCGCGCGCGTCGGCGATGCCCATACGGTAAGGCGTGCCGTTGGGGGCGCAACCGATGTAAAGTTGCTCGTCGGGGGTCGCGACGGCCTTCAGCGCGGCGATGCTCTGCTCGACGGCGGGCGACAGCGGTAGGGTATGCAACTGGCGCAGCTTGGCGTTGACGTAGAAGCGCGGCCCCGAGAAGAAGCTGCCGGGGTCAAGCAGCTCAGTCGCCGCCTGGGTGTGGGAGAAGCGGGCAATCACGAAGGGCAGCCCGGCGCGGCGGCCATAGTTCTGCACCATCTCCTCGCCCAGAAGTTTGGTGAGGCCGTAGACGCTGGTCGGCCGGGTCGGGTGGTTCTCGTCGATGGGCAGATAGACCGGCGCGAGTTCCGGGTACACCTCGCCGCTGCTGGCGAACACGAAACGGCTCAGTGGCCGTCCGGCTACCGCCTGCAACAGGTTGAACGTGCCGCGCACATTGATGTCGAAGAGGCGGCCGGCGTCGTGGGGCAGCCAGCTCATCAAGGCAGCCAGGTGGGCTACGGCATCGACGCCCTCCACGGCGCGGGCCAGGGCATCGGTGTCAAGCAGGCTGCCGCGCACCATCTCGTCGGGAAGCGCGCCGGGACGTGGCTCACCCACATCCAGCCCGCGTACCCAGTCGCCACGCTCGTGCAGCGCCGCCACCAGGTGGCCGCCGACTCGGCCACCCGCTCCCGTCACAAGAACACGCATGTTACACCGCCCACTTGCGTAGAGCCGCCTCGTCGACGACGATGCCCAGGCCCGGCCGGTCGCTCAGGCGGACGAAGCCGCGGTCGAAGTCGAACGGCTTGTTGAGGATGTCGTTGCCCACCGCGCTCTGCTCCAGGGGCCACTCGCACATCATCAGGTTCGGCCCCGCCGCCGCCCATTGGAGGGACGCCGCCATGTAGATGGCCGTGCCAATACTGACGTGGGGGGCGAAGGGCACGCCGTACAGATCGCACAGGTCAGAGATACGCTTGGACTCGCTGAGGCCGCCCGCCCGCGATACATCGGGCTGGGCCAGGTCCAGCCCGCCAGCCGCCAGATAGTCATTGAAGATCCAGCGGTTGTCCAGGCACTCGCCGGTGGCGACGATGATATCCAGAGTCTCGGCGAGCTGGGCGTAGCCGCGCACGTTCTCCGGCATCAGCGGCTCCTCGAGCCACAGCGCGCCTTCCTGCTCCATCATGCGGCCTGCCATGCGCGCCAGGGGCGGGTCGTACGCGCCGTTGACATCCACCGCTAAAGCCACATCCGGGCCGACGGCCTCGCGCAGGACGCGCAGGGCGTGGCGGTCCTGCTCGATGTCGATGCCGAGCTTGACCTTGATACAGCGATAGCCTTCGTCGGCCAGCGCGGCCGCCGCCTCGGCCAGGCCGCGCCAGCCAGCCTCCCCCGCCGAGACGTGGACGCGGGGCAGGCTGGAGGCGTAGACCGGGATGCGGTCACGCATCTGGCCGCCCATGAGCTTGGCGGCAGGCACGCCGAGCGCCTGGCCCGCGATGTCCCACAGGGCAATGTCGACGCCGCTGATGGCCTCGAGCATGAAGCCTGAGTTGTGGCCGCGCATGCGCATCGTCGAATACATCAGCTCCCAGAGGGGCTGGATATCCAGCGGGTCGCGGCCAACCACCAGGGGCGTTAGCAGGCGCTCGATGATGGCCTGGCTGGCCTCGGCAGCCACGGGGGTGTGGGCCTCGCCCCAGCCAACCAGCCCGCTGTCGGTGGTGACGCGCACCACCACGGCGTCGAGGCTATTGGCATAGACGGCGCGGAAGCGCCAGATGGGCGGGTACTCGGTGGTCACGTCGCCGGGGTGGTCGGCGGGCAGACCGGGGTGGGCCTGGGGGTTCTTGGCCCAAAACCCCGCGCCCCAGTGGGGCTTCG
>CAZJJF010000067.1:12959-13765 GCA_964546245.1 uncultured Anaerolineales bacterium | reverse complement strand
GCGGCTCCCCGCCGGTCATGGACGTGTCCGCGGCAAGACCGGGACGATCAGCGGCGTGAGCGCGCTGTCCGGCGTGGTCGCCACGCCCGACGGCGGCCGCGCGCTCGGCTTCAGCGTGCTCATGACCGGCCGGGCCCGCCCCGCGGCCCGCAGCCGCCAGATTCTAGAGCGCATCCCGGCCGGTCGGTGGGGGGAGGTAGAGGACTTCAAGGGGCCGGTGGTGTTCCTGGCCTCGGACGCCTCGCAATACGTCCACGGCTGCCTGTTGCTGGTGGACGGCGGCTGGATGGGGCGCTAGGCGCGCGGCGGGCGACGACCTGGCTGACGCGGGCAACACAACCTGCGTTGACCCAGGCGTCGCCGGCCGCCTCGTGGCCCCTTATCCGGCGACAGCATAGAACTCGCGGCGGTGGGCCTATTCCGCCATGCTGGCGAAGGCCGCCGGTGCCACATTGTCCGCGCGATAGCCCTCACCGACCGGCGCATGGGTCACGGCGGACGCCTCGGCCAGGTAGTCGAAGCCCTTAACGCTCAGATCGGCCCACAGCGGCCACTCCCGCAATTGGGCCACGACGGGGCCGTCCACGTAGGCCTGATGCGTCACCTCATCCTCGAACAGATAGATGCCCCCGGCTTCGCCGCGCTCGCGGTCGATCAGCCAGATCTTCCATACGAGGCCCGGCACGGTGGTGAAGAACTGAGCGTCTTCCGCGCGGGCGTGCTGCTCGAACTCCTCGACGGGAACGACCAGTCTACCATTGACCTGCAGAATCTTCTGGGTCATTGCACACCTCCCTGGTTGTCTA
>CAZJJF010000067.1:0-12949 GCA_964546245.1 uncultured Anaerolineales bacterium | reverse complement strand
CCTGCCCTGCCGCCCGACTTTGAAAGAACCCTGCGGACTCCCGGCTAGTGGTTGACATTGCTCCCTATTAAACGATAAAATGAGGATGGGCGGGTATCGCTTCCCGATACAGGTGACGGCAGCCTATCTCCGCGAGCGTACCACCACACCCTCAAGAGCACGGACAACGCTTGAACCTGGGGGTAGCGCGTCATGGACACGACGGACTCCTTCGGCTACTGGGTACGGCGACAACGAAAAGCCCTGGACCTGACGCAAGCCGAACTCGCTCGACGGGCGGGCTGCGCCGAGGTGACGCTACGCAAGATCGAGGCCGATGAGCGCCGCCCCTCGCGCCCCATGGCGGAGCGCCTCGCCGAATGTTTGGGTCTCGCTGAGGCCGACCGCGTCCGCTTCGTGACCATTGCCGTCGGCACTCAGGCCGCCATCAAGCTCCCCCTGTCAGAGACCTACGCCGCTCGCCGGCTACCGGGCAATCTCCCCGCGCCGGTGACATCCCTGGTTGGCCGCGACGGGGAGATTGAGACCATCGTCGATGGTCTACAGCGTGGCGGCGTGCGCCTTCTTACCTTGACGGGGCCGGTGGGGGTGGGGAAGAGCCGACTCGCCGTGGCCGTTGGCCGCCGTCTGATGGGGGCATACCGTCATGGCGTGTATCTGATCGCGCTGGCGGCCACCCAGCAGCCAGATGCCGTCCCGGCGGTGATAGCCGACGCCCTGGCCGTGCGGGAAGGGCGTCGCCAGAATCTAGATGAACTCGTGATGCACTTTCTGGCGAGTCGCGAGATGCTGCTAATCTTCGACAACTTCGAGCATCTCCTGCCCGCCACCCCCTTTCTCGCCACACTGACCGTGGCCTGCCCCGACCTGCATATCCTGGTCACCAGCCGGGCCCGCCTGCACCTATACGGCGAACACGAGATCGCGGTTGCGCCGCTGCCCGTGCCGGATGCGACGGATGTACTGTCCGCGACCGAGTCGCCCGCTGTCCAGCTATTCTACGAGCGCGCCCGCGCAGCGCGGGCCGATTTCTGCTTGACACCCGCTCTGGCCCCGGCCATCGCCGACATCTGCCGCCGCCTGGACGGCCTGCCGCTGGCCATCGAACTGGCAGCGGCGCGCGTCAAGCTCTTCTCACCCCAGGAGTTACTACAGCGAATGGAACGGCGGCTGCCCCTGCTGACTGAGGGGGCTGCCGACGTCCCGCCCCGGCCGCAAGGCTTGGAGCATGCCATCGCCTGGAGCTATGGACTACTGACACCAGCGCAGCGCACGCTCTTCGCGCGGCTAGCCGTCTTCGCCGGCAGCTTCGGCCTGGCCGCGGCCGAGGCGGTGTGCGCCTCCCCTGGCGTGGCATCGACGCCTGAGGTATGGCCTTCGCCTGGACCCGATCTATCGGAGACCGCCCGAGGCGTCACGACACTGCTAGATCAGAGTCTGTTAGCGTGCCAGGCTACCCTGGCGAAGGGTGAGGCTGCGAGCAAATGCTGCCCCAACTGCCCGACGCGGCGTCTGCGCGACATGGTCGCCGCCGAGCCGCGCTTTAGCATGCTCTCCATCATCCGCGAGTTCGCCCTAGATAGGCTCAACGCTGCGGGAGAGCTGACGGCAATCGAACAACGCCACGCCGCCTACTTCGCGGCCTGGGCGGAAGAAGCGGCGGGCCATCTCGAGGGACCCGACCAGGCAATCTGGCTGGCGCGCCTGGAGCAAGAGGCGGACAACCTGCGTGTGGCGCTGCGCCGGCTGATCGAGACACGCCAGACAACCGTAGCGGCGCACATGGCCTGTGCCCTGGGGACGTTCTGGCAGCGTCACGGTCGATACAGTGAAGGGCGCGGCTGGCTGGAGCAGGTACTAGCGCAGATGGATGGGATGTCCGTTCCCAGCGCGCTGCGCGCCCGCACCCTTCAGACAGCGGCCATGTTGGCCTACCCACAGGGTCACTGGCAGGTAGCTCGCGCGGAGCTTGAGGAGAGCCTGGCCCTGTACCAGACGGAGGGAGACGCCTCTGGTATGGCAAGGGCGCTGTTCGACCTGGGCTGGGTAGCTCTGGATGAGGGCCAATGGGAAGCGGCAAGACGCCTCAACCGCGATAGCCTGGCGATGGCGCAGCAGACAGGGGACCTGGTGGCCACGTACCGCGCCGTGACCAACCTCGGTTGGGCGAACTTATGCCTGGGCCTGTGCGATGAGGCGGCCGCCCTGTTTGGTGAAGGCATCGCCCTGGCGCAGCGGCTAGGGCATCTTCGGGGCGTGGCGGTCTCGTCAGTGAATCTGGCCTGGGTTGCCCTCGCCCAGGGCGAGACGACCGAAGCCGCCCGCCTGGCGCGCGAGGGTCTGCGCCTGTGCCATCTGTTGGGCGAACGGGAAGCGCTGGCCGAGGGGCTTGAAATCCTGGCGGTGACGGCCGTTGCCGTCGGCGACACGCGCCGCGCGACGCGATTGGTAGGCGCGGCGGAGGCCCTTTGGGAGGTCTTGCACGTGACCCGCCCGCCGGTCGAGCAGGCGTTGGCAGCGCATCTCCAGACGCTCGATACCCTGCGCGCCCGGCCGGTGGAGGCCGGATTGGGCAAAGCTCGGAACCCAGGTCGGGCCTCGAGCCTCGACGCTACAGTTGCCTACGCGCTCCACTGCGGGGGTGTCGCGAGGGCCGGCTGAACCAGCTACACCCGCAATGAGAGTCAAGGGCGGACAGCCTGTTCCCTGTCCGCCCTTGAGTTGTGAGAGGCAGTCGTGGGGTACGGCGGGCGGGCGCTGACGCGGGGGTGGGGCTAGCCGTCGTAGGCCTTCTGGAGGGCGGCAATGTCGAATTTCTTCATCTGGAACATGGCCGTCATCGCCCGCTCGACGCCTGCGGGGTCAGCGCCACTCACAATATCGAACATGGAGGTGGGGACGACCTGCCACGACAGGCCGAAGCGGTCCTTGAGCCAGCCGCACTGCTGCGCCGCCGGGTCGCCGTCCTCGGAGAGCCTGTCCCAGTAGTAGTCGACCTCGTCCTGGTTCTGGCAGTAGACCTGGAAGGAGATGGCCTCGCTGAACTTGAAGAGGGGGCCACCGTTCAGGGCAGTGAAGGGCTGCCCATCCAGCTCGAACTCCACGGTCATCGCTGAGCCTGGCTCCTTGCCGTGAATCTCGCGCCCGGCCTCGCCGTAGCGCATCACGGTCCGAATCTTTGAATTGGGGAAGGTGGCGGTATAGAAGGTCGCTGCCGCCTCAGCCTGGTCATCGAACCACAAGCACGGGGCAATCTTCTGCGCAGGTAGCATCTGTCTCTCCTTGTGAGGCCCAATCAGGGCCTTGACCTGGGTCTCTGGTGAATAGTCGTTCGCCACGACCACAAATCGACAGCCAGGCGCGCCCATAGCCCACGATCCGCCAGGTGCGCTATATGGCCGGAAGAGGGTGATGGATCAGCTGGCAAAGGGACTGGTTCACCCCCTATGGGTCAGTGCGCCTCAACGGTCAGCGGCGGCCCCACAAGCTCCATGCCATACGCCCGCCAGAGGGCGGGGTCCTGGGGTGCCATGGCGTTGGCCTTCGTCACCTCGCGGAAGAAGGCTTCCATCTGGCCGGCCGGCAGGAAGGTGATGAGCATGCGGCCGCGGCCCTCGCCGACGAAGGCCCAGACGTGGGGGATGCGTCGGGGGGCGAGTACAGAGTCGCCTGCCTTCAGGCTAAAACGCTCTGCCCCCACCTCGATGATGAACTCACCCTCGGCGGCGTAGAACCACTCGTCCAGGTCGTAATGCAGGTGACGGGCGGGGCCGCCCCGAGCGTGGAAGGTGTTCTCAAGGATGAGAATCCCATCGCGGTCCTGGGGCGTGACCTTGAAGTCGATGACGCTGATGCCCAACGGACGATGCTCACCGAGGCGGTCCGCACCGGCGGCCACGCACAAAATAGAGTCCGACGGCATGAGGCTACTCCCTGGGCCATTATGGGCGAGTTCCGAGAGAGGGGCATTATAGGCGCGTCGCTGGCGTGGCGCAAACAGGTTGGGTCGGCGCGGCGGACGACTGAATCCCGCTCGCGCCATTTGTTCGCGTCGAGCTTCGAGCTTACAATCCAGTCAGCCTGCCTCTGGGGCCTATGAATTGACAGCAGCGCAAAGGAATCCTGATGACTCTTGATCCGGTGGCTACCGCGCTCCGTGATGCGACCGACACACGCGAGTTTGTGGCGGGCAGCGGCGTCCTGGCCGACGTGGACGCGCTATTTGCGAAGGCGTTTGGTGACGTGGCGGCGGTGGTCGTCGCCGACGACAACACCTACGCGGCGGCGGGACGTGAGGTTCACGAGTGGCTGCGGGGGGGTGGGCGATCCGTAGCGGAGTCGATTATCTTCCCCGGCCAGCCGACCCTGGCCGCCGACTTTGCCAACGTGCTGACGCTCGAAGAGCGGCTGCGCGACGGCGACGCCATCCCCGTCGCTGTCGGCTCCGGTCCTCTCAACGACCTGACCAAGCTCGCCGCGCATCGCGTGGGCCGCCCCTACATGGTGGTCGGCACGGCGGCGTCCATGGATGGCTACACGTCCTTCGGTGCGGCCATCACCAGGGACGGCTTCAAGCAGACGATGGAATGCCCCGCGCCGCGAGCCGTGCTGGCCGACCTGGATGTGCTGATGCGCGCGCCGGAGGGCATGACGGCCTCCGGCTACGGCGACCTACTCGGCAAGGTCACGGCGGGCGCGGACTGGATTCTGGCCGACGCTGTGGGGTCGGAGGCCATCGACCCTCGCGCCTGGCCCCTGGTGCAGGACTCGCTACGGGCATGGACGGCCCACCCCAGCCGGCTCAAGGCGGGTGACGCAAAGGCGATGGCCGACCTGTTCGAGGGCCTGACCCTGGTGGGCCTGGCGATGCAGATCAGCCGCTCGTCGCGCCCTGCGTCGGGTAGCGAGCATCGCTTCAGCCACCTGTGGGAGATGCAGGCCGCCGAGCATGGCCACCCGCCCGTGCCCCACGGCTTCAAGGTCGGCGTGGGGTCCATCGCCGCCGCAGCGCTCTATGAGCAGCTATTCCAGCATGACCTGACGCGCCTGGACGTGGCCGCGCTGGCGACTGCGTGGCCGTCTCGGGTTGAGCTAGCCGCGCAAGTGCGCCAGGCCCACGACATTGCCTGGCTGGCGGAGGGGGCGGTCAGGGAGAGTCTCGCCAAGTACATCACGCCTGATCAGTTGCGGGACCGCCTGCGCCTGATTCAGAGGGTGTGGCCCACCTTGCGGCCGCGACTAGAGCGGCAACTGATGACAGCCAACGAACTGGCCGCCCTGCTGCGCGCGGTGGGCGCGCCGACGACACCCGCCGAAGTGGGGGTGACGCGGCAGCAGCTCAAAGATAGCTACTTGCTGGCGCGGACGATTCGTAGCCGCTACTCGGTCCTCGACCTGGTAACGGAGATAGGGCTGCTGGATACCCTCGTCGAGAAACTATTCGCGCCGGGTGGCTACTGGGCGAGCGTGTAGGGCTGTGACCCGCGATATTTTGCTGTTGACAGTTGGTGCCCTTTTACTGGCTGCCGTGGCGGGCTGCACCCGCTCCGTGGCCGTGGATGCTGCCATGAACGAAGCTCTCGTAAGCGCCGCCGCCCAGGGCAACCTGGCGCGGGTGACGGATCTGCTCAAGCGGGGCGCGGACCTCAATGCCCGCGACGACCAGGGCCGCACGCCGGTCATGGCCGCGACCCACGGCAATCACGTCGCCGTGGTCGATGCGCTGCTAAAGGCCGGCGCTGATGTTAACCTGCGCGACAACCGCCTTGACAATCCTTTCTTGTATGCGGGCGCGGCGGGGTTGTTGGACATCCTGAAACTGGCGCATGCCGCGGGCGCCGACCCAACCATCACCAACCGCTTCGGCGGCACGGCCCTGATTCCCGCCGCCGAGCGCGGCCACGTCGAGGTGGTCCGCTATCTACTGACTGAGACGGCGGTGGACATCAACCACATCAACAACCTGGGTTGGACGGCGCTACTCGAGGCTATTATCCTGGCCGATGGTGGTCCGCGTCACCAGGAGATCGTTCGCCTGCTGATCGACCACGGGGCGGACGTGAACATTGCCGACAAGGAGGGCGTGACGCCGCTGCGCCACGCCCGCAGCCGGGGCTATCGCGAGATACAGGCGCTGCTAGAGGCAGCGGGGGCGCGGCCCTGACGCGGCAAGCTTACCTGCCAGTCACCAACGCAGGCTCCCAGCGGAAGACGCACCCGGTATGCACGTAGCGTGAATGTGCGTATAATATCGCGCGTGTCTGAAGACTGAGCGGCGCAGTCGTGACTCAATGGTCCCCCCAGCTCGCCGCATCGAGCATGGCACTCAAGGAGGCTCTGGTGAAGGTTCTTTCGCATGCGCGGTGGCTGCTGCTGCCCCTGGCAGCCGCCCTGATGATGCTGGCGTACGCCCCACCGGCCAGCCAGGCGCAGAGCTGCGAGTATAAACTTGGTTTCGCCGACATCTACAACCAAATCCCCCAGATCGTTGGCCCGTGCGTCAGCAATGAGATGTACGATGCGCAAGGCAATTCGATCCAGTACACCGCTAACGGCATGATGCAGTGGCGCAAGGCGGACAACTTTACCGCTTTCACCGACGGTTATCGCTCGTGGGTGAATGGGCCGTGCGGTCTGGAAATGCGGCTCAATAGCCAGCGATTCTCGTGGGAGGCCAACCCCGAGGGCTTGCCCGTCGTGCCGAGCGTGTGCGACGGCGGCGCTCAGCCCGTGCAGCCGATTGCCCCGGCCCCGCCACCACCCGTCATCCAGTTCAGCGTGGACCAGAACCCCGTCAACCAGGGGTCATGCACCACATTGCGCTGGTACACCCAGAACATCGACTCGGTGTACTTGAACGGCGAGGGCGTGACCGGCGAGGGAAGCCGCGAAGTCTGCCCCACCGAGGAAACAACCTACACCCTCGATGTGAAGCTGACAGACGGCACGACACAAAGCCAGCAGATCACGGTGCGCGTGATTGTGCCGGACGTGCGTATTGATTTCTATGCCGACGACTACTCGGTCATGAAGGGCCAATGCACTACCCTGCACTGGAACGTTGAGAACATCGAGTCCGTGTACCTCAATGGTGAGGGCGTGACGGGGCAGGGCAGCAAGCAAGTCTGTCCCGAGAAGGAAACGACCTACACGCTCGAGGTGAAGCTGCTCGACGGCAGCACCCAGACGCGCCAGGTGACCATCAAGGTCGCTGAGCCGAAGTAGACCTATCTGCCTGAATCGAACACACGCCTCGGCGGGCGATCCGCCGAGGCGTGTGTATTGTTGTGGCCGGCGTAGATGGCCTACGGCACAGGCTGCACCATGATCTCCACGCCGCTGGTGGGCGCGTCACGGGTGATCACGGGGTAGGCCTGGGTGCTGGTGTAGATGAGCTTGCCGCCGTCCTCGATAGTGGCGCGCACCGTGTAGGTGAAGCGCGGGTCAATCTTGGCCGGGTCGTAGCTCAGCGAGAATGGTACGGGCAACTGCTGACCGTTGAGCGGGATGACTTGCTCGGCGATGTTCACCGCCGGAGCGCCCGCTCGCGAGGTGTCCTGCAAGCGGACAGTCACCACGGCTGTCGGCGGCAGTCCGCTGCGGTCGAGCTTGGTCACTGTGCCGGTCACGGCGGCCATCGCCGGGGCCGGTTCAGCCGGGGGCACGGTGGTCGGCTCGCCGGGCAGGGCGTCGAAGATGAGCAGGCCCTGGTTGTTATTGTAGCCGATTATAAGGCGCTGGCTGAGGATAGTATAGCTGTTGGCGGCGTTGAGCGCCTTCCCCACGGCGTTGCCTTGCGCATCTATCGGCGGAATGGAGCAGGCACGGAGGGTGCTGGCGAGGTCGCTTATCTTCAGCGTGTTGCCCTCGGTTGTGTAGCTGCCTGTGACGTTGTTGCAGCCAATGACGCCGCTCACGTGGCCGTCCGCCGAGAACTGAAGCACGTTGGCAGGCTCATCCAGGGCAGGGGTAATCGCCGTCAATGGCCCGTATGCGGTCAGCTTCCAGGTTGTGTCCGTTAGCGAGGCCTGGGGCGCGACGCGCACCGCCAGGGTGGACGAGCCAGCTTTCGCGCCCGTGGCGGCATCAATTTCGTAGACCTCAAGGCTGATGCTGCCGCCCGCAGGGGGCGGGTTGAAGAAGATGCCCGCCTTGAAGGTCGCCGGGGCGCAGCATTCGCCATCGACCTGGAAATGACCCGCGCCAATCTCAGCGCTGGCGGCGTCCGTCACACGGTAGGCCAGGTTGCCCTCGAAGGGGAATTTGCTGGCGCTGCCGGTGATGATGAACGGCGTACCAACCCAGGTGTTCGGAGCCGGTGAGGTGAAAGTGATAGTCTGCGCCGGAATCGGTTGCACGGGGGCAGGCTTGGTTTGAGCCGGCGCACTCACGGGGTCGTAGGCCAGGCTGCTCTGCCCCTTGTCGTAGGTGATGAGCAGGCGGCCATCCTGGATACGCGCGCTGTCCGCCGCCTGTAGAGCTTGCAGGTACGTCTGCTCCTGCTGCATCACGTCCTCGGCGCACAGCTTGCGGGTGGTAGCCAGAGGCGATACCGTCAGCTTCGCCCCGTCCAGGGTGAAGCTGCCGCGATAGTTGTTACAACCCGCCAGGCCCGCGAGCGCGCCATCGGAGTTGGCGACGAGGGTAACTTCCGCCCCCGCCAGGGCCGGCGTCGACACGCCATTCGCGCTGACGGAGGCGAGCTTCCAGCTGCTGGTCGTGAGTTCCGCCGCGCCCGCCACGCGTAGCTTGACAGTGGCCGTACCCCGCTCCGTGCCCGTGGCGGCATCGATTTCGAAGATCGCCAGGGTGATCTCCTGGGCGGTGGCGGGCGGCTGGAAGGTGACGGAGGCGTTGAAAGTAGAGGGCTGGCCCATCTCACCCACAACCGTGATGAAGCCGTTGCCGATCTCCTTGCTTGCCGCGTCGGTGACACGGTAGTTGAGGTTGGCCTCAAAGGGGAACACGGTCGTGCTGCCGGTGACGGTCATCGGGCTGCCAACGAAGGTGCCCGGGGCAGGCGAGGTGATGGTAACCTGCTGCGCGCTCTGGGCCAGGGGGGCAGCGAAGGTAACGCCTGCGCCAATGGCAATGACAGCCAGTAGGGCCAGCGGAATGAAAATCCAACGTCGAAGTTGCATGGGGGTAAGTCTCCTGGGGAATGAAAACATGGGGGCGCGTGACGACAGGGAACCATCGTCACGCCCGTATGCTTATGACGCCAATTATACGCTGATTGTTCCCCGGTGTAAGAATTCGTCCCGCCGGCGCGCTCAGGGCGTGGCGGTGATTGCCATACTGTCGATGCCGCACTCGACAAGGTTATCGGGCGCCTGGTCATCGCACTCTACCTGGAGGTAGACGGTCTGTCCGCGCAGGCGCGTCAGGTCAGTCGTATACTTGCGCCAGGCAGCGTCCGTATTCAGGAAAGTTCCCAGTTCCATATAGGCGATGACCGTCGGGTTGCCCAACACCTTCACGACGAACTTATCAGCGTTGGTCGAGTTTGCGTCGTGGGCCATGTAGCCGTACCAGGTCAGGGTCAGCCGCGAGACGTCGGTGGGCAAGGTGATGGGGGCCGAGCGCGCCGTGGTCAGGCCTCCGCTGACATTGACGCTGGCGGCAAGGCCGGTGGCGAGGGCATGGGGAACTGTCTGCGCGCGGCCCGGCTGCTTGCGGCCGCCGGCTTGCGTCGACTGAGGCGTGCCGCTCTCCCACCGTCCAGCCGTGGCGGTATCGGTTCCATCCGGGTTGACGGTCCACGTCCCTACACCGTCGAAACCCTCGCGGTAGACATAGGTGGGCGGCGTGATGCCACAATGCGCCTGCTCCTTGCCGATGAGGCGATAGGGACAGTCGGCCTGACCCAGCAAGTACATAACAGCCTCGCGGTTACGGCCCGTCTCGCGAGGGATGACCTCGTCAGGGGGGTAGAAGCCGCCGCCCGCCATCGAGGTGGGGTACATCTCGAAGGTATAGGCCAGGATGCCATGCTGGCCGTAGAGCCAGTCGGGGATGGAGCCATCGGTGATGTACAGCTGGCTGGACTGCTGCGCCGTGTAGTCATTGGTGGCTGCCATTGCCCGCCCCATCTCCACCAGCACATCGTGGTCATCCTGCGTCATATCGGACGGCACGGTAGCGTAGGTATAGCCGTAGGGCCATAAGACCAGCTCACTAAAGGTATGGAAGTCGATCCCGACGGTGATTTGCTGCCTGCCGTTGACGACGCGGCTGTCCACGAAGTCCCGCACCGCCTGGGTCTCGGGCGCAGAGAAGGCCGACAGGCCGCGATACGTCTCGCTGGCCGGGTCGCCGCTACTGCCACCGCAGCAGCCGAAGCGGTAGCCCCAGTTGCGATTGAGGTCGGTCCCAACGGCGGGGGAGGTGGTATTTGGCTGGCGGTTCTTACGCCACGAGCGATACATGCCCGAGGCGATGTCGTACTCGCCGCCGTCGGGGTTCATGTCGAAGATCAGCCACACTTCACGCCCGTCAACGAGGGCGGAGATGTCGGGGTTGATGTTGTACTCGGCCGTCAGCATGCGCAGAATGTACAGCCCCATCTCGACAGTCAGACGCTCGCGGGCATGCTGGTGGAAGGTGAACAGCGCCTCCGGCACGTCGCGGTCCACTGCCACGTCCTTCGCTATCTTGCCGGCCCAGATGGTCCGCCCCTCGTAGCTCTCGCCAATGCTGAACAGGCGGAAGATGGCGGGGTAACGGGCGGCGGCGGCCTGTAGCTCGGCTACCATCTCGGCGTAGTCGTGGTAGGCCGAATCGGCGGGCGGGAAAGCCAGCGCCCTGGCGACATCGTTGCCGGGGGGTTGCGGATCGAGGCCCAGGGCGCGCACGGCCTCGACCTCGATGGGCGTCGCCTCGATGAGGACATAGTCGTGACCGACCTCGAGGATGTTCGCCCCCGTCGCCGCAATGTGCGAGCGAACGGTGACACCATAGACGTCGGGGACGCGGTAGACCTGGGCGCGGTCTGGCTCGCTACCCTGGGCGGCGACGGGCACGCACGACAGCAGCAGCAGGATGATAGCCAGGATGAGCGGGCAGACGGGGGCCGCGATGCGCGAGGGGCGAGGCATGGCGCGGGTTCCTCTGAGGCGACGACGGGTTACGACAAGTATACCACCGTTCGCTGTGCCTGATGCAACTGGCCTGTCGGGCCTCGGCCTAGCGAGGTAGCGATGATCGGCCCTTGAGGATATCGCGAATCTCCGTCAGCAAGACCACATCGGCGGCGGGATCGACGGCCTTAGCCGCCTCCTGCCTGTACAAGCGATTGACGGCCTTCACCAGAAAGAAGACGGCCAGGGCCGTGATGAGAAAAATGACAATATTGTTGATGAAAGCGCCGTAGCCGATGACGGGCGCGCCCGCGAGCTGGGCCGCATCGTACGATGGGTACGTCTGGCCATCCAGCGACAGGAACAGGTCGTTGAAGTTGACGCCGCCAAGCACGTAGCCGATGGGTGGCATGATCATGTCTTTGACCAGGGAATTGACCACAGTCGTGAACGCCGCGCCCATGATAATGCCGACCGCCAGGTCGATCACGTTCCCACGGGCGATGAAGTCGCGAAATTCCTTGAGCATGGGGATTCCTCCGTGCCTCAACAGGCGGGGGCGTCCGAACACATGACCGTCAGGTCGGCTTTCTGGCCGACCCGACAGTTGAGATGGCTGTAGCTCCGCCGATGTCCGAACAGGCTGGACTCGCGCCAGGTTGGCGCAGATGAGCCGAAGCTCTACTGGGTGATGCCGAGGAGAGTGGCGAGCTGCGCCAGGGCAGCCTTCTCCGCGTCGCTAACAGGCGTGCCGCCGATACCCATGAAACCGCCCTCTTTGGCCGCGCTCGCCGCCCGTGTGGCGGCGTCCATAATCAGCTGCTTGTAGCCGGCGAGGGCATCGGCATCCTTCGCCGCCACGGCCGCGACCGCGCCTTCGATGGTGGCGATCATGGCGGCCTGCGTGGCGGCCATGTCGCTCTGCCGCTCGGGCATCACCGGCTTCTCCTTAGCCTGGAGCGCAGCGGCAATGGCCTGGATAACGCTGTTGGTGCTGGTCTTGGCGGTCTCGACGACGGCGCTGACGACGGCGCCCGTCTCCTGCATGAGGCCAACGGGGTTGCTGACGTCCGAGAACGAGATGTACATGCCAGCCACAAAGGGGGCGCTGAAGACCTTGGTCCAATCCTCTGGGCTAAAGTCGGCCTGTGTAGCCATAGGTAATCCTCCATGGGATGCGCGGGGACGGGATGACAAAACCAGGGGCAACTATACCCCGATTCGGTCGTTGGGTCCAGGCGCAGGGCGAACACTTACCGCTGGTCATCGGCATCGGCCGCGATGAGCGCGCCGTGGGCCGGCGCGAAGTGTGCTGAGAAGTGGCGCAGGGTGGGCGGCTCGTGGACGATCCGAACTCCGCGTAGCCGTGACGCGAGGGTTTGCAGGTAGGCCAGCACCTCGGCCAGGTAGTCGACGTGGCTCTGGGTGTAGACGCGGCGCGGGAAGGCCAGCCGCACCAGGTCCATGGCGGGCGGCTGCTCGCTGCCGTCAGGCTGGCGGCCAAACATGACTGAGCCAATCTCCACTGAGCGCACGCCGCCTTCCAGATACAGGGCCAGCGACAGCGTCCAGGCCGGGTACTCGTAAGTTGGAATGTGGGGCAGCATGCGCCGCGCGTCGATGTACAGGGCGTGGCCGCCGGGCGGCTCGACCATCGGGATGCCCGCGTGGGCGAGCTTGGCGGCCAGGTACTCAATAGAGCGCGTACGGTAGCGCAGGTAGTCCTCATCCAGGGCCTCGTGCAGGCCGACAGCGATGGCCTCCAGGTCGTAGCCCGCCAGGCCGCCGTAGGTAACGAAGCCCTCGGTGAGAATCAGGGTATTACGGCACTGTTCGGCCAGGGCGTCGTCGTTGAGGGCCAGGAAACCGCC
>CAZJJF010000066.1:0-13834 GCA_964546245.1 uncultured Anaerolineales bacterium | reverse complement strand
AGGCGCGCTTCCAGACCGCCCTGGCCTATGACCCGGCCAGTCGCACCGCCAACCCCCGCCTGGGCCTTATCTATCGGCTGCGCCGCACCTGCCCGGCGGCCTGCGCCTATCTCGCGGCGGCGCGCGCCGCCGACGGGGGGCATCGGGGCATCCAGAAATCGCTGGGCTACTGCTACGCCTGGGACGGCCAGCCCGACCGCGCCGCGTCCCTGCTGGCCGACATTCCCGAAGCCCGCGCCGAGATGGGCGAGTATGCCTGGTGGTGGCGCGAGCAGGGGCGAACCGACCTGGCCGCCTATGCCGAGGCCACCGCCGCCCGCCTCGCGTCGCGCGCCACACCATGAACCATCATTGAGGTCTTATGCTCGACATTCAGGTGACACAGGCCTGGCGGGATGCGTTCCCCGGCGCGCACATCGGGCTGCTGGAAGTTTCGGGCGTGGACAATACGCCGCGGCCGTCGGCTCTCGACGCCGAGAAGCAGGCCGTGGTCGAGAGTCTGCGGCAGCGCTACGCGGGCTACACGCGCGCCGACTTTCTGGCGTTGCCGGTGGTGGGCGCGTATTGGAGCTATTACAAGCGCTTCGGCAAGACCTATCACGTCCTGCTCCAGGTCGAGTCCGTGACGCTGAAGGGCAAAGGGCTGCCCAGCGTCACGCCCCTGGTCGACACCAACTTCGCCGCCGAGCTTGAGACGCTGACCCTGGCCGCGGGGCACGATGTCGCGCGGCTCGCGCCGCCGGTGAGCATCGACGTCGGCCGCGAGGGCGAGATGTTCATTCAGATGGGCGGGGCGCGCAAGGAGCTACGGGCGGGCGACATGCTGATGCGCGACGCTGGCGGCATCGCCTGCACCATCCTCTACGGGCAGGACGACCGCTCACCCATCTCGGCGGCGACGACCCACGCCCTATACGTGGTCTACGCGCCGGCCGGCGTGGGCGAGGCGGCGGTGCAGGCGCAACTCGACGGCATCGAACGCAACATCGCCCTCTTCGCGCCCAACTACCGGCGCGAACAGGCGCGCATCGTGAGCGCGTCACCGAAGTGAGGTGAGGCCCTGGTGGTCGAAGCGCAGCACGGCCCCGCCGCGACGACGCGCCTCAGGCAGGATGGAGGCGTCGATGTCCATGACCTCGCCCAGGTTGCGCCCGTTGACTACCACGTCCAGGTCGTGGCTCAACCGGGGCGCGGTCTCGTCCATGGCCCAGGCAATCGCTTCCCAGATGAGCGGGATCGGGTTGTGGAAGACACCGCCGCCGATGAGAGTCAGCACGACGCGCGTCCGCCCCAGGGCGACGGCGGCGAGGAGCGTGCCCAGGTACGCGGCGCGCAGGAGTTGACGGGCGGCGACCTTGAAGGCAGCGGGGCCAAGGTTGGCCGCGCCGCGATACATCCCGCCCGCCACGGTCGAGGTGCATACCTGGCTGATGTGTCGCTGCGCCGAGTCCGCCACCGCGCCATCCCAGTCGTAGCCCAGTACCACCTGCGCCGCGTCGTGGACGCCGACCCGCAGCGCGTCGAAACGACTCTCCAGGGCGTCCGCCACCGCCTGGGGGTCGGCGACGCCTTCCGCATCGAAGTAGCCATTGCGGACGACCCCCGGCCCCACCGCCTCGGCCAGCAGGTCGATCTGCTTCCCGTTCGTTGCCTGGACGAAGCGCGCGCCGTCTGGCCCCGGCGCGGCATAGTGGCGCAGCAGGGTCGCGGGGAAGGCGGAGATGGCGGCGCGCGGCCCCTGGGTGGAGTCGCTGAAGTAGCTCGCCACGGAAGTCATATACGGCCCTGGCGACTCCAGGCAGTTGAATTGGGAGGCCACCTGGAACAGGGTATCGTCGCCGCTGGTCGCTTGCAGGCTGCCGATGTCCGTCGCCGGGCTGGCGCCGTCGAACACCCACAGCCGCAGCCGCCCGCTGCCCTGGCGTGACGTCTCGACGCGGCGGCGCAACTCGCCCATCGACACTGTCTCGAAGCGCCCCGCCTGCCAGCGATGCGGCCCAACATGGAGCGTCGCGACGCCCGCGCTGTCGAAGGCGAAGGCAGTCGTCGGGTGGGCCTGCACCCAACGCTCGGCCTGCGTGACCAGCCCGCGCTCCCCCTTGCCGGCCGAGGCGCGCACCTCGCGCACGTAGGCGGCCACCGCCTCGCGCAGCTGGCTCTCGTCGGCGGACGGAGCGTGGGTCAGAACAAGGTCGAGCAGATTGGTCATGACGTTACCACCTCCGAGGTGAGGGGGCAGCACGTCGCCCATGCTGCCACACCTGAAGCCCCGCTAAGCCCACCAGCTGCGTAGCCCGTTACCCCTCGTCATCGGTGAACTTGTACCCTATCCCATAGACGGTGAGCACATATGTGGGGTTCAGGGGGTCGGCTTCGATCTTGCGGCGGATGTTTTTGACATGGCTGTCGATGCTGCGGTCATAGCCCGCATACACAACCCCATGCAGGCGGTCGATCATCTGCTCGCGGGTGAAGGTCTGACCTGGGCTTTGCGCCAGCATCGCCAGCAGCGTGAACTCGGTGCGAGTGAGATGCAGCGGCTGGCCGCCCCGGCTGACCCGGTTGCCACGCAGGTCAATCTCCAGGTCCAGGGCGCGGATGACCCCCGCCTGACGCACATCGCCCTTGACCCGCCGCAGTACAGCCCGCACCCGCGCCACCAACTCGCGGGGCGAGAAGGGCTTTGAGATGTAGTCGTCGGCCCCTAGCTCAAGGCCGATGAGGCGGTCGGCCTCCTCGTTGCGCGCCGTGAGCATGATGATGGGCACGCTGGATTCGCGCCGCAACTCGCGGGCCACGTCCAGCCCGTCCAGGCGCGGCAGGTTCAGATCGAGGATGACCAGGTCGGGCCTCTCGCGCCGCGCCTGGGTCAGGTAGCTGTGCCCGTCGCCGGCAGAGATGACGATGAAGCCAGCCCCTTCCAGATAGTCGCGCGCCAGCTTCACCATCTTCGGTTCATCGTCCACCACCAGAACAAGCTCGTGCATCCCACTCTCCATGAGGATGTCCGTGTAGCACGAAGCAGGGAAACGCACAAGCTCCGCGTCCTTGCGCAGGGTCACTATCTCTCCTTATTGTGGAGAGAGTATGGAGACTGGCGGCAGAAGTCGCGAAGCTGGGAAGAAGACCGGTACCCCCATCGCCGCGAGCGGATACCGGTCATGCAACAATGTGTCTGCCGCCGCGCTGAGACGCCGACGGCAGACCGTGCAGTCGTATCGGATTAGCGAGCCGGTGAATCCTACCGGCTCTGTCGGCGCGTCGTAACATCGAATACGACGGCTAGCACCAGCACCAGGCCTCTGACGACATACTGGAGGGCAATATCGACGCCCATGAGGTTCATGCCGCTCGTCAGAGACATATAGACCAACGCGCCGATCAGCGATCCCAGTACCGTGCCGATACCGCCCGCAGGGGAAGCGCCGCCGATGAAAGCCGCCGCGATGGCGTCCAATTCCAACAGCGTGCCAGCCTGCGGCGTGGCGGACCGCAACCGGGAAGCGAACATGATTCCGCCCAGAGCAGCCAGCATACCCATGTTCGCAAAAACGAACCAGGTGATTCGCTTGACGTTGACACCGCTTAGTTGAGCCGCCTCTGGATTGCCACCGATGGCATAGATATGTCGGCCGAGCACCGTCTGCGTCGTCATGAACTGATAGACAGCGACCACAATCAGCATGATCACCACGGTCCATGACAGGCCATTATAACCTGCGAGCACCCACGTCAGTGCAGCGAACAGAAGCGATAGAAAGGCCAGCTTAAGGATGAACAGGTTCATCGGCAGCACTTCGAAGCCATAGGCCATCTTGTTTCGGCGGCTCCTGACTTCGCTGAAGATGAACAGGATGATGGCTATCAAGCCGAGAATCAGCGTCAGCTTGTGCACTTCCGGTAAGAACGAAACGCCGGGGATATCGGGGATATAAGAGTTGCCGATGGCGTTGAAAAGGTCGTTCTCAATGATGATCGTGCCTGTGCTCGCCAGGGCAAGTAAGAGGAGTCCTCGGTAAACCAGCCATCCACCCAGCGTCGCGACGAAGGCCGGGATGTTCAACTGCGCCACCATGTAGGCGGTCAACGATCCGGCCAGGATTCCGAGCACGAGCGCCAGCGGGATGACGACTAAGGCAGGCAAGCCGTAGGATTGCATGCCGATGACGGCGATGGCGGCGAGGAAGCCCGAGAGAAAACCGACCGACAGATCGATATGCCGGATGACGATCACCAGCGTCATGCCGACGGCAATCACGGCGATATAACCCGTCTGATTCAGCAAGTTGGCGATGTTTCTGGGCGAGATGAAGAGGCCGTTCGTCATGACGGTGAAGAACGCCCAGATGACAAACAGAGCGATATACATGCCGTAGTCGCGGATGTTCAGCCGAATCATCCTCTGCAGACTCTGCATGAACGACATTTGAGTCGCAGCGCCGCCCGTGGTCCCGGCCGGACTGGTTTGCTGTGCACTCATGGTAAGCCTCCTGGGTCATGAATCTCGCCGCTGGATGATATGCGCTGCGCCACTCAATCGTGACATGCGGCATCGCTACCCGATAAGTTGGCGAGGCCGCATCTCATCTGTCGCCCTGGGCGATGGACAGGCCGATTGCCGCTTAACTCGTCGCCAGTTGCATAATTCTTTCCTGAGTCGCCTCCTCAATGGGCAGCTCGCCGGCGATCCTGCCCGCTGACACAACGTAGACACGATCGCTCATGCCCAAAACCTCAGGCAATTCCGACGAGATCATGATGATGCTCATGCCCTGCTCCACCAACTGGGTTATGATCGTATAGATCTCGTATTTGGCGCCGACATCAATGCCACGCGTAGGCTCGTCCAGGATGAGCAGATTGGGCTGAACAAACAGCCATTTGGCGATACACACCTTCTGCTGGTTGCCGCCGCTGAGGTTGCCCACCTTTTGCTGTATGCTGGGCGTCTTGATATTGAGCGAACCCCGGTAGTCTTCTGCGATCTTGATCTCAGCATTGCCATCGACAACGCCTCGTCGGGCGATTTCCCGCAGATTCGCCAGCGTGATGTTCTGTTTCACATCCTGGATCAGAATCAGCCCCGCGGCCTTGCGGTCTTCGGTCGCATAAGCCACACCTGCGGCAATGGCCTGCTGTGGATGCGTGAAGTGCTGCTTCTGGCCTTCAACATATACGTCGCCCTTGATACGATAGCCAAGCGGATTTCCGAAGAGACTCAAGGCCAGTTCCGTGCGGCCCGAGCCCATCAAACCCGCAAAGCCAACAACTTCACCCTTCTTGACGTTGAAGTTCACGTCCTTGAGGATCTGTCTGCCCAGCGCAGGGTCGTAGACATCCCAATTCTTCACCTCAAGCATGACTTCTCCGCCCCCTTGCGGGCAGATGATGAGAACTTTGATGCCCTTCGCCACCAGCGCCTCGACGTTCGCCTTCTCTTTGGCGGCGTCACCCTGGCTGAAGAGAATTTCGGCGTTATAGCCGGCCGCTTTGAACGCAGCCTGGAAACGGGCCTGATCCTGGAGCCAGCGCGGTTCATCCTGCGTCGGCAGAACGACCCCAACGGCCAGGTTACCTGAGTACACTGGCGCCGGTGAGGTAGCGGCCGCCTCACTGGCCTTGTAGTAGCCGGCGTCGATCAGCGTGGCCTGGATGTTCGCCTTATCAACCGAGACAACCGGCGACTGCAACGCCTGGACATCTATCGCGCCGTTATCGAACACACCGTTGGCTGCCGGCGGTTCGCCATTGAGCAAGGCGACTGCCGCGGCGACGGCTTCCTGCGCCAGGATGCGGACATCTTTGAAGACGGTCATAGACTGCTTACCGTCCAGGATGTACTGGGCAGAGGCTTCCTCGGCATCCTGCCCGGTAATCAGGTAACTCGTGACGTCCTTGTCGGCAGCGAAGACATCGGCAATCGCGCGAGCGGTGTTGTCATTGGGGGCAAGAATGAAGACATCGCCCTTGTCTGCCGCGGGTGCGATGTCCAGGTTGAACTGCGCCAGGTTCCTGGCGGTATGGGAATCCCAGTTGGTAGAGATCTGGCGGAAGATCATACGCTGCTGGTCACGTGTCAGGGTGGCGTCCGCCTGGAGCTGGCTGGCCTGGCTTGAGTTCCTGATGACAAAGGTGCCATCAGCGATTCTGGGCTGCAAGACGCCCCAGGCGCCCTGGAAGAAGAGAAAGGCATTGGGGTCGGTGGCGGCGCCTGCATACAGGTATAACGGGTGATTCTCGCCCGTCGCATGGTCAACCAGATATTGCGCCTGTTGTGCGCCGACTGCGAGACTGTCAAAGCTTACATAGTAATCGACGGCTTCGGTGTCGGTAATCAGCCGGTCATACGAAATGACCTTCACGCCAGCCGATTTTGCTGCTTCCACGGCGGCAGCCGTCGATTTGAAGGGATTGCGGTGTCGTTCCGGGTAGATGTTGTTGATTTCACGCCCGACCATGTGCTTGATCAGCACCGATTCAGATACTTCGCCCTTATGAGCATCCAGGGTGCAAATGGTCTGGCCGTCACGCAAGACCGTGACCGTATCGGCTATGGAGATGACCTCTTTCAGCTTGTGTGAAATCATGATGGACGTCACACCGTGCTGTTTGAGTTCACGAATCAGCTGCAACAGATTCTCGCTGTCATCCTCGTTCAGGGCTGCGGTTGGCTCATCCAGAATGAGCAATCTCACATCCTTGCTCAGCGCCTTGGCAATTTCAACCAGTTGCTGCTTGCCTACGCCTAGATGCTTGACTTTGACCGCGGGGTTGACATCACATCCGACTCGCCTGAGCGCTTCGGCCGCCCTCTTGATGGTTTCATTCCAATCAACGGTGAAGCCGCGCTTAATCTCGTTACCGAGGTAAATATTCTCATAGACGGTCATTTCGGGGACCAGCGCCAGCTCCTGATAGATAATGACAATGCCGGCTTTTTCGCTGTCGCTGATGCCTGAGAATCTCTGCACTTGTCCCCTGAACAAGATATCGCCCTCATAAGTGCCGTGGGGATAGACACCGCTTAACACCTTCATCAGTGTGGACTTACCGGCGCCATTTTCGCCAACCAGACAATGAATCTCGCCCTCGGCAACTTGAAAGCTGACGTTATTCAACGCTTTCACGCCGGGGAAAGACTTGCTAATGCTCTTCATCTCCAGGATGGGAGACTGGTCGGACATGGCGAACTCTCCTCATGAGGTAGAGACCGGCGGCATAAAACCCGGTTTGAGCGCCACCTGTGGCGGCTTGAGAGGCTCGCGAAACACAACCGCTTGTCGTCGAAGGCGCGTGGCCCCGCCAATCGAGCAGCCACGCAGGAATAGCGATGAGTCATCATCACTGCTCCTGCGTGGCTGAGCAGGGCTACTTACTGCAAGCCCTTGAAGTCGCTAGCCTGATAGTAGCCCGAGTCGATCAGCGCCTTCTTGACGTTGTCCTTGGTGACGGTCACGATGGGGGACGGCTTGGCCGGCACATCGATCTTGCCGTTGTTGTAGGTGGTAGTCTTCTCAGGGGTCTTGCCAGCAACGAAGGCGTTCGCCGCGGCGACAGCATCGGCCGCCAGAGTGCGGACATCCTTCAGGACGGTCATGGACTGCTTGCCGTCGATGATATACTGTACGGAAGCCTTCTCCGCGTCTTGACCGGTGATGAAGTACTTCTTCACATCCTTGTCGGCGGCAAAGGCATCGGCGATGGCGCGGGCCGTGCCATCGTTGGGGGCAAGGATGTAGGCGGTACCTTTGTCGGCCGCCGTGGCCTTGGTCAGGTTAGACTCCGCCAGGCTCTTCGCCGTGTTGAAGTCCCAGTTGGTAGTGGTCTGGCCGATGATCTTGGCTTGTTCGTCACGGGTCAGCGTGGGCTTGCTCTGTAGGTTGACCGCCTCGCTGGAGTTCTTGATGACGAAGGTGCCGTCAGCGATCTTGGGCTGAATCTTCTCCCAGGCGCCTTCGAAGAAGATGAAGGCGTTGTTGTCGGAGGCCGCGCCGGTGTAGATATAGAGCGGATTGCCCTTGGTCGTGCCGGCCTGCTGGATCAGATAGTCGCTCCAGGCGGAGCCGACGGCCTTGCTGTCGAAGGTCACATAGTAGTCCACGGCATCCGTACCGCGGATCAAGCGGTCGTAGGAGATAATCTTGACGCCCGCCTTCCTCGCTGCTTCAGCGGCAGCCGCCGCAGCGGCCGCATCCTGCGGGGTGATGATGATGACCTTGACGCCCTGGCTGATCAGCGCCTCGACGTTAGCCTTCTCTTTCGCGCTGTCACCCTGGCTGAAGAGCGGATCCCAGCCAGCCTTCTGGAACACCGCCTGGTCCTGGAGCCAGCGCGGTTCATCCTTCGTCGGTAGAATGACGCCTACCGCCGCTTTGCTGGCAGCGGCCGGGGCCTGGGCCTGGCCGGACGCAGGTTGCGCGGCCGCCGGGGCGGTCGTAGGTTGCGCGGCCGCCGGGGCGGATGTGGGTTGCGCAGCCCCGGCGCAACCGAACAGGGTCAAGGCGGCAATCCCCAGCACGAGGACAGTAAGCAGCGATCGAACCAACTTACGCGACATTTCTTCCTCCTCACAGGTAAGGACTCATGGGGGTGCTAGTCAGGAACATGCCAGGTTGGCGTCAAAACAGTGTTTGGTAACGCCTCCTTTCTGACAGCGCCGTGCCGATCCAGCGCACGGTTCCATTCCATTTTAGCATGCCCAGGGGCGCTTGTAAAGCAAAATTATCATATCAGCGCGAGCCTGACGAACACGCAAAGGGGAGAACGAGTGAAGGCCCTAAAGGTCTTCGAAACCCTTAGGGCCTTCACGATTGCACGGGCGCTACAGCCACGCCGCTGGTTTGGGACCGCTCTCACTCGCCTCCGGCGCGGGCGTGGATGGTGTCGGCTCGCCCCACCACGGCGGGCGGTGACTCCAGGGTGGCGTCTGGGCGTGGGGGGCGTCGCCGGGCGGTGGGGCCTGTTCCTGGTTCCACCACGGCGGCAGCTGCCCTGGTTGACCCCACCCTCCGCCGTGATGCCGCCACGCGGCGGCGCGCATGGCGCGGGTCACGCCGAAGAAGGCCAGCGCCGCCAGGCCGATGAACAGGAAGGGGGCGAAGCCGCCCGGCCCGCCGTGCCCCAGGTAGCCGCCGTAGACCAGCGGCAGCAGCGTGCTGGCCGCAGCGTCGCTGCCGCCACCCGACACGCGCCCCAGCAGGTAGCCCTGCATCCAGGCATCGCGCTGGGCGTTGGCGTTGACCATCATGAACACACCCAGGGCGATCAAGCCCGCCACGATTACCCCCACGAACCGCCGAGGAAACATTGTGCCTCTCCTTGTAACTCGTGGCGACAGTGAGTCGCCACGTCGGTTGAACGAGGCCAGTATCCCCCGCAGGTATGTAGAAATTGTGGAGAAGTCGAGCAGAGGCGGTGTTCGTTTCGTCTCGAAAGATTCTCGGTCTTGGCCGCACCCCGACCCGCGACGCCCAAAGAACAGGCCGGCCGCAGACTGGCGCGAGCCTCCCCACCTCAGCGGGCGCGACCCGCCTCCATGTCTTGATGACTCTGGCTGAACAGGTCGCGGGTGGCCTGGTCGGCGGCGCGCGCGGCCTCCTCGACCGTCGCGTCGCCGTAGAAAGCGCGCTGAATCTCGCGATTGACAATGTCCTCGACCTGAGGCCAGGTGGTCATGGCGGGCAGGGCGCGCACGTAGGGGGCCGCGTCCAGGTAGACGCGGCCATTGGCGGGCGGGGTGACGGCCAGGAAGGCGGGTGACTCGGCGACGGCGCGTAGCGAGGGAACGGTGCGGCCGCTGGCGGCGAGAATCGGCTGCCCCTCTGCACCCAGCGCAAACTCCATGAAAGCCCAGGCCGCATCGGGCTGAGGCGAGCGGGCGGCCAGGCACAGGCCATCGCTGTGAAGCACGGTGGCTGCCCCCTGGTCGCGGGGCAGGGGGACAACGTCCCAGTTGAAACCCTGGGCGGCGGCGCGAAGCTCCGGCGTGACGGCGCGACTCTGGAGGAACATGCCCAGCCGCCCGCGAGCGAAGCGCGTCTGGGAATTCTCAGTCGCCTCATCGGCGCGCGAGGGCACAACGTGCTCGACGGTCTGGAGAGCGACGAAGCGGCGCAGGGCCGTCAGGGCGGCCCCCTCGCCCAGGGTCAGCCGCGTTGGCAGCTCGGGGTTGTCGACGATGTCGCCTCCCGCTGCCCAGACGAAGGGGGCCAGGCGCAGAAGCTGGGGCGCGACACCCAGGCCATACTGGTCGATTTTGCCGTCGCCGTCCAGGTCACGGGTCAGGGCGCGCGCGGCCCCTACGAACTCGTCCCAGGTCCAGCCGTCGCGGGGGACGGCCAGGCCTGCGCGTTCGAACAGGTCGCGATTGACATAGACCTGGAGGGACGACAGGTTTTGGGGCAGGCAATATTGATGTCCGGCGATGTGAAAAGCCGTCAGGGCGGCCGGGTAGAAGTCTTCGCGACGTAGACTCGAGCTGGTGTCGAGGCGCGTATCCAGCGGGGCGACGGCATCACGCAGGGCGAATTGGGCCAGGCGGCGATAGTTGATGAGGAACACATCCGGCGCGGTGCCGGCGGCAAAATCGGCGGCCAGGCGCTTGATGAAGTCGCCACTGTCGGGGACATTAGCCAGCTCAACTGTGATGTCAGGGCGAGTGCGGCCAAAGGCCTGGATCAGGTCCTGGTAGGCGCGCAGGCCCTCCGGGTCTTCGCTGACCAGGAACGTGATGCGCGCGGGCGTGGCGGCGGCCGACGAAGGAGTCGCGGGCGGAGCCACTGCGCTGCTACTCTGGGGTGCAGCGCCCCCCGCGCATGCCGAGAGCAGGCCGGCGACAAGCACGACGCCGAGGAGCCACCCTCGCCGCAGGAGGAAGGACGAAGCCTCCCGGACGCGCCGGCGCTGGGGAAGATACGCCGCGTCGGTACGCCTGTCGGTGGAGTCGGGGGATTCTGGCAGGTTGTGCATGGCGGCGACGCTCCATGTCATGAAGGTAGGTCAGGGTCGGCGCAAGGTAGAGATACGATAGATGGCGTCTGGCCGAATGTCTGGGTGGCGGTGGAAGAGGTGCTGGCTGATCAGGAAGAGAATGAAGACCGGCGCGACCATCAGTACAGACGCCGCCATGAGGAGAGGCCAGTCGGTTGGCTTGAGCTGCTGCAGCAGGCGAATACCCAGCGGCAAGGTGTAGCTGGCCTCGGCGCGGATGTAGAGCAGAGCGTCCGCGTAGTTGCTCCAGGTGTCAGCCATCGTCAGCAGCGTCGCGGCGACCAGGGCCGGCCGCGCCAGGGGCAGCGCGACACTGGCCCACATACGTAGCGGGCCGACGCCGTCCAACAGTGCGGAATCATACACATCACGCGGGATGCGAGCAAAACTAACGTAGAAGAGCAGCATATAAAAGGGGCCGTTGCCCATCAGCGCGGGCGCGATCAGGGGCAGCAGGCTATCGACCCAGCCCAGGCGGGCGAACAGGATGAAGCGCGACGGCCACAGGGCCGCGCCGGGCGCGAGGAGGAGGGCGACGCTGAGGGCGAGCAGCGGCCAACGGATGGGGCGCGGCGCCTGGCTCAGGGCGAAGCCGGCCCACGACCCACTGAGGAGGGCGAAGGGCGTCGCGGCGACCAGCACGAGCAGCGAGTTGAGGCTGTAACGGGCCAGCGGCACGACCTCGAACAGGCGGGCATAGTTGCTGAAGACCAGCGGGGGTGCGAAGAGATCGAGGCGCGTGGGCGGAGGCGCGCCGAGCGGGCGCAGCGAGTAGGACAGCATCCACAGCAGGGGGAAGATGAAGACGCCCGCCAGGACCACCAGGAGAATCCCGCGCCCCCAGGTACGCCACGACGCCCATGACCTAGTCGTCATCGAGGCGTTGCCAGGGGCGGGTGGCGCCCCATTGAACCATGAGGAGGAGAGCCGCCACCGCCATCATCACCATCGTTGCCGCTGAGGCGTAGCCATAGCGAAAGAGGCCGATGGACTGGTCGTAGATGAACTGGGGCAGGAAGTAGGTGGCATAGTAAGGGCCGGTCTCAGTCGTGATCTGGCCGGGCACGAAGGACATCTGAAAGCTTAGCGCGGTGTCGCGAATGGCGAGCAGCAGCAGGGCTGGCGCCAGCAGGGGGAGGGTAATGCGCCGCAGTGTCTGCCACACGCCTGCCCCGTCCAGGGCCGCCGCCTCGAACAACTGCCTGGGGATGGTTTGCCGTGCGGCGAGCAGCAACAGGAAGCCCTCGCCAATCTGGAATGTCCACATCATCACGACGGCGGCGCGCGCGCCCAGGGGGGTCGTCAGCCAGGCCGGCGTGGGCAGGTGGAGCGCCCCCAGGAACAGGTTCAGTGGGCCAACCCCCGGATTCAGCAGCAGCAGCCAGACCAGGGCGTAGGCGATGTCGGGGACGAGAGTGGGCAGATAGACGGCGGCGCGGGCGACGCCGCTGCCGCGCGTGGGGCGGTTAAGCCACAGCGCCAGCGCCAGAGCGGCGGCCACCCGCGCCACAACGCCGCACAGCGCGAACCATAGAGAGTTGCCCAGCGCGCGCCAGAAGAGGGGGTCGCCGGCCAGGGCGCGGAAGTTATCTATGCCTACCCACTGGGGCGGGCGTAACATGTCGAAGCGAGTAAGGCTAAGGGCCAGGGAGGCAGCCAGCGGGCCAAGCGTCAGGGCCACCAGGCCGACAAGATAGGGGGCCAGCAGGAGTAGCAGGCCCAGGTGGTAGCGGCGCAGCGGGGAGGAGCGGCGCAAGGCCGGGTGAATGTGCATGGCGAGACGCCTGCCAGTATAGCCCACGCCGGGCGGGTTGGTCAAGAACGACCGCGTGACGGCGCAATGACCCTTGTGCTGTGCCGCTACTCGAAGAGGGCACGGTACTCGCCGTAGCCCTCGGCCTCGAGTTGGTCCAGCGGGACGAAACGCAGCGCGGCCGAATTGATACAGTAGCGCAGCCCCGTCGGCGCTGGGCCGTCGTTGAAGACGTGGCCCAGGTGCGAGTCGCCCTGCCTGGAGCGCACCTCCTCCCGAAGCATCCCGTAGCGGGTGTCGCGCCGCTCCCAGACGTTATCCGCCGCCAGGGGTTGGGTGAAGCTCGGCCAACCGCAGTGACTGTCAAACTTATCGAGCGAACTGAATAGCGGCTCACCAGACACGATGTCGACGTAGATACCCGGCTCGGTATGGTCCCAGAACTCGTTGCGGAAGGGCGGCTCGGTCCCCTCCTCCTGCGTCACGTGGTACTGCATGGCGGTCAGCCGCTCGCGTAGCTCGTCCTTCGTCGGCTTGGTGGTCTGTGTCATCGTTGCTTCCCCTGTCTGTGTCCATAGGTTGTGTCGCATATCCTTTGGAGAGCTTGGGGTCGCCCAGACTTACGTTAGAGGACAAAGGGCGAAAGACGAAGGACCAAGAGGCTACTCCTGTTGGTCCTTCGTCCTTCGTCCTTGGTCGCCTCGGCCTACTCGAACGCCACGCCGTAGCGCTCGCGCGAGGCCACGGCGGCCAGGGACTTGCGGTTCTTCTTGCCCTCGCTGCTGTCGCGGGCCGGGTAGCCGAAGGACACGATCGCCAGTAGCTCCAGGTCGTCGGGGATGCCCAGCAGTGGCTTGACCGCCTCCGGTCCCAGGAAGCCGACCCAGTTGGAGCCGACGCCCTCGCCCCACGCCGTCAGCAGCATCGACTGGATGGCGCGGCTGCCGTCGGACACGCTGAACCGCCCCTGCTCGATGAGCACGACGATGGCGAGCGGCGCAGCGGCGATGTAGGGGCCGCTACGGGCCAGCGCGCCCATTTCACGCAGCGTGTCGCGATTCTCCACCACCAGGAAATGCCAGGGCTGACGGT
>CAZJJF010000065.1:0-13881 GCA_964546245.1 uncultured Anaerolineales bacterium | reverse complement strand
GGTTGTGAAATACGTGTATGTCTGGGGCTATCGTACCCGAAGTCCTGGCCCCTGTCATCACCCGATAAGGTGAATTCGCACCCTGTGCCCCGCTGGGGCGGATAATAACCCTTTCGGGTGATAGGGTAGAACAGCCCTTTGCGCTTCGTTCTGCCTATCAAGACGCCTAACACGGCAGTCTGGATGCGCGTCGCGGCGATATTCGCGTCTCATGGGGCGGTTGAGGCGCACACCCACAGGCTGGTGTGCCGCTGGGCGCGGTTGAGCGCGGCATCGGCCGGCGCGCCGACAGCGCGGAAGGCGGCGCGGGTCAGGCGCGGCGCGAGGGCCAGCCTCGCGTCGTCCTCGTGGGTGTCGAGCCAGGCCAGCACACCGAGCCGCGCGCCCAGGTAGCGATAGGTATCGACACCGACGCCCAGGCCCAGCGTACCGCGACGGTGGACCGCCAGACCAACACGGGCCAGCAGCACCTCCAGGCTGGCGAAGGTGAAGTACCACAGATGATAGGGGGGAATCAACCACCACACCCGCGGGAAAACCATCCTTCGGTAGCCTTCGATGTCGTTGGGAACCTGCACGTAGAGCAGGCCGCCCGGCCGTAGCACGCGGCGCACCTCGCACAGCAAGGCCAGCGGGTCGATGACGTGTTCCAGAACCTCGCGGACGTGAACGATGTCGAAGCAGTCGTCGGGAAAGCCTGCCTCGGCCAGTTCGGTCGGTACGATCACCAGCCCCTTGTTGGCAGCGGCCTGCGCGGCGGCGGGCGATGGCTCTACGCCGACGGCAGTCCAGCCAACCTCGCGGGCCGCCGCCAGCACGCCGCCCCCGCCCGGCCCCACGTCCAGGAGGCGGCGCGGGGTGGGGCAGGCGGGGTGAAGGTCGGCATACCAGGCGGCCAGGTCGGCCAGGTGCGCGCGCTCGTAGGCGCGCATGCTGGCGGCGCGGATGGCAGCCAGGCGTGGGGGGCCTGCGACGCGGCGATAGGCAACCAGGGGGTCGCTGGGCAGACCTCGATAGGTCTGCGCGCCAAAGTAGTCGTCGCCGTAGAGGGTGGCAAGCTCCTCGGCGCCGGGCGGAGGATGGACCCGTCCCAGACCGCACGTTGCGCACGCCACGATCTGGGAGCCGAGGCTGCCGACCGGCTTGACGCCGGCATAGGCGGTCTCCGCATCGGCCGGTTTCCAGTACAGCGGGCGGGTGGCTGTCGCGCCACAGGCCGGGCAGGGCAGCGCCATCATGGCTGAGGCGCGGGGGACACACTCTCGCCCGCTGCCGTGGGGCCTGGTTCCAGTAAGGCGACGTTACCAAAATGGCCGGCGATGAGCGCCCACAGGGCGTCGCACGCCGTCCACACCACCCGGTACAGGATCGTCACCACGATGGCGACGGGCAGGGGCACGAAGGCCGTCAGGAGCAGACTCATGGCGAATTCCTTCGCCAGAGGGATGAAGGGCAGGAGGAAGCTGATGAAGCCGACCAGAATAGAGATGGTACTGATGAGGAGCAGTGGCGCGAGGTCGGTCAGCGGCGCGGGGTAGACGAAGCGTACCACGCCGTAGAAGCCCAGGCCCGCCGCCAGCCAGACGATGAGGGTCAGGCCAACCCACACCACCAGGTCCAGGTAGCCGACGTTGAAGCTCAGGGCATCGAGATGTCGCCAGGCGCGCACCCAGTTGATGAGGCGTTCCAGCACGCCCGGCCACAAGACCACCAGGCCGACGACGACACCGAGAGGCAGCAGCCAGGATGGAATCGACGCCAGGAGTGGCGACAGGCGGTTCTCGCCGCTGTCGGCCAGGGGCAGCAGGCCGAGGACGAAGACGACGCCCGACACAAAGATGATGGCGGCTTCCAGGACCAGAGCGGCCAGCGTGACGCTGCGACCCACGCCGACGCGCTCGTAGAGCCAGACACGCCCGGCGGCGTACCAGACGGAGCCGGGGATGCGGCGGGCGAGCAACGTTGTATAGTAGATCGAGAAGTCCGCGCGCAGGCCAGGCGCAGCCACGCCCGCCAGGCGACGCACGGTCAGATGCCAGACCACGAAGGACCAGCCCATCGTCACGGCATGCATCAGGCCGGCGAAGACGAGCCACAGCGGGGCGATGTGCCACTCGAAGCTCATGAGTTGCTCGCGCTCACGCCACAGTGTCGGGGCGAGGAGCAGCATGACCAGCGCGACCAGGCCGAGGGACAGCCAGCGCAGCCGCCTCACGCCGCCCCCTCCGCCACCCGTTCCAGGACGACGAGGGCTTTGGTGGCGATGACCTCGCGGCCCGCCGTCGTGGCGGCCAGACGATGCAGCAGGCCGTCGGCGGCGCGCGGGGCCGCGCCCAGTGGCCCCAGGTGGGTGGCGGCGCGCGGCAGGAACTTGTAGCCAACGGGGAAGAGCTGCTGACTCACGATGCGCAGGGGCAGCGCGGCGATGATGGCGTCGAACTCGGCCAGGGTCAGCTTGTTGACGTGGGGTAGGCTCGTCTCGCCACGCAGGTCGAGGCGCAGGAAGGCGGGGTAGCGGTCATTGAGGCGCTTGCGGGCCTCGATGCGGTTGACGGCGGCGATGAGGGTCGGGTCAGAGAACAGCAGGTGCGGCCAGGGAAAGCGTATCCAACGCTCCAGGTGCGGCCCCCACGCGCTCCAGTAGGGGGGGAAGCGCAGGTAGGCGCGGCCGCCGACGCGCAGCACGCGCGCCAGTTGGGCCAGGGCGGGCGCGACGGGCTGGATATGCTCGAAGGCGTGAATCGAGACGACGGTATCGATGCTCGCGTCGGGCAGGGGCACGCGGGTCGCGTCGCCAGCGACGAAGTCGACGCGGCGGGCGGCCGGGTCTTCGGTGGCGAGGGCGCGCAGGCGGCTTACCGAGCGGGTGACGTTGTGCTGATCCAGCTCCAGCCCGATGACCTGGGCCGCGCCCAGCCGCGCGTACAGCAGCGACTTGGCCCCGGAGCCGCTGCCGATGTCCAGGACCCGCTGGCCGCGCAGGTCCAGGGGCGGCTGCCACTCCGGCGTCATGGCCTCGCCGTCGGCGTACTCCCACTCGAAGTGGCGCGCCTCGTCGGCCATCGCCTCGAGCAGAACCACGTGCTGGGGGAAGTCGGGGACGCAGGCGTTGATGGCGTGGACGGCCAGCTCAGCGGCGGTCACGCGACGCCTCCACGGCAAGCTGGCCCCTGGCCCAGGCGATGGTGCGCGCCATGCCCGCGCTGAAGCCGACGCGGGGCGACCAGTCGATGGCCTCGCGCAGGCGGCGGGTGTCGGCCTGCATGTGCTCCTGGTCGCCGGGGCGGCGCGGTCCCCAGGCCAGCGGGTAGTTGGCGCGGTTGCGCCCGACGGCGGCCAGCACGGCGTCCACCAACTCGTTGATGGTGCGCCGGCGTCCTTCGCCCAGGTTGAACACCTGGTTGAAGGTCGCCGGGGCGTCGATGGCGGCCAGCCAGGCGTCGGCTACGTCGTCAATGTGGGCAAAGTCGCGCGATTGTTCGCCCGTGCCGTGGATGGTGATGGGCGCGCCCGCCAACGCCAGGCCGATGAAGTAGCCCGCCACGCCCTGGTAGGGATTGTCGAGGCGCTGCCGCTCGCCGTAGACGTTGAACATGCGGAAGGCGGTGGCGTGGAAGGGGGCGGGCAGGTCGGGCCGCGCCGCCGTCGCCAGCACGAAACGCTCGGCGGCGTACTTGGAGATGCCGTAGTAGGACAGCGGGCGGGCGGCCTCGTCCTCGCTCACCGGCAGCCGCGCGGGGTGGCCGTAGACGGTCATGGACGAGGCGAACAGCAGGCGCGGCACGCGATGCTCGACGCACGCCTGGACCACGTTCATCGTCCCCAGGGCGTTGGTCGCGAAGTCGGCGTGGGGGTCGGCGAAGGAGCGGATGGTGGACGCCTGCCCCGCGACGTGGAAGACGACGTCGTAGGGGCGGCTGAAGGCGGCGCGCACGTCATCCACGGAGGTGGTGTCGCCGCGCTGGTACGTCGCGCCCAGGGGGACGTTGGCCCGCAGGCCGGTCGATTCGTTGTCGAGGATGTGGACCTGATAGCCGGCGGCGAGGAGCCGCTCGGCCATGTGGCTGCCGATAAAGCCCGCGCCCCCGGTAACCAGGGCGGCGCGGGCCGCAGGGGTTGCTGTCACAGATACTCCGAAAATGCGGGTCAGGGTTAGGGTCTTCGACGCGACCAACGACGAAGGACCAACGACCAATGGCGCCCCTTAGTTGGGGGCTGCCGCGAGCAAGCCGCGTGTCACAGCGCAGGCCTTGACCCACGCGATGCGCGCATCGAGGGGCAGCAGAGCGAGCCGACCGTCGGCCACGTCGCGCAGCGGCTGGATCGTCAGGCCACGCACCGCGCCACCGTACAGCCGCCAGGGCCGGTCGCCGTGGGCGCGCCGCACGACGGCCGCCCAATAATACCACCGCTCCATGGTCTTGACCAAACTCGCGACGCTGTCGGCGCGCTGGTGATAGACCACGGCGGCCGGGTCGTAGACCAGACGATAGCCCGCCGCGCGCAGGCGCAGCCCCATCTCCACGTCCTCGGCGTTGGTGCGCAAGGCGGTGTTGAAGCCGCCCACGCGCAGCAGCGCAGCGCGGCGATAGGCGGCGCACAGGCCAAACAGGAAGGGGGCATGGTCCAGGGGGCGCGGGCCAAACCACTGGCGGGCGTGGCGGGCGCGCCACTCGTCGGCCAGCGTCTCGCGGTGGGCCTCGACACCGCCGCCGCCGACGCCCGCGATGTCGGGCGCGGTGAACCCCGCCAGGAGTGTCTCGACCAGGCGCGGGTGGGCGGTGGCATCGACATCGATAAAGACCACGATGTCGCCCACGGCCGCCGCCAGGGCGGTGTTGCGGCCCACGGCCAGGCCCCGGTTCGCGGCGTGGCGCACGACCCGCGCACCCGCCGCCGCTGCCAGGTCGGCCGAGGCGTCGGTGGAGCCGTCGTCGATGGCGAGTACCTCGTCGGGCGGGCTAGTCTGGTCCCACAGCGAGCGCACGGTGGCGTGAATCCAACGCGCGCCGTTGTAGCAGGGGATGGCGGCCGTGACGCGCGGGGTGAGGGGTGCGGCGGGCAGGCTCACGGGGTTGGCGGCTGGGCGTTGGCGTGCAGCACGGGCAGGAAGAGGCGCGCGGGCATGGTGTCCACGGGGATTTCGACGGTCAGCTCGCGGGGCGTCGCCAGGGGCATGGCGCTGCGCACGATAAGGCGGGGCTTGTAGAACCCGCCCAGGGGCCGCTGATTCGCACCCGTGCCCAGGTCGACGCACACGTCGGCGTAGGAGGGCAGATCGCCCTGGGTGTCGGGGGTCAGCCGCGAGCCACGACTGGAAAAGGGGCCGCTGACCGACACCCAATCCTCGTCGCCCGGCGCGATGCGCACTGTCCAGGTTACCGCGCCGCTTCGGGTGTTCAGGAGGCGTGTGCACTGCCGGCCGGCCTGCAAGGTGGTAAGGCCTGGCGTAGCGAACGCGCCGCGCATGTCGTGGGGCGTCTCCCACAGGGCTTTCTCGACGTTGAGGCGACCCGCGCCGACCCAGTTGTTGCGGGGCGTGACGTCCGTCAGGTCGTCGTAGGGATGATTGGCGGTGTCGACCTTGTCGGCGGTGGTCTTGAGGATGGTCTGGACCTGGAGCGCGGTCAGGTTGGGGTTGACGGACCACAGCAATGCCGCCGCGCCGGCCACCTGGGCCGCCGCCACGGCCGTGTCACCGTCGGCGTAGTCAGGGTCGAGGCAGCCTGGGCACCAGGTGCTGTCGAGGATATTGCTGCTGTAGAGAGTCGTGCGGCCCGGCGCTGACAGGTCCACGTACTCACGGGCGTAGGCGGCGTCCCAATGGTGGTCGTTCTCGTCGGTGGCCGACACGGCCAGGGGCAGGCCACCCGGCACGCCGGCCGGCAGCAGGCGGGCATTGGGGCCAGCCCCCGAGTTGAGGTCGCCGACCGGCGCGACGACCAGAATGTTAGCGGCGGCGGCAGCGCTGACCTCGGTACGGAAGGCGCGCTCGGTCTCGGCCTCCAGGCCATTGGCGTCGATGGGCAGGCTGACGAGAATAATGCGCGCGCCGTGGGTTCGGGCGTAGGCCATCGCTTCGATGACCGCGCCCACCGGCGCCTGCCACTCGTCGCCGTTGGGCGTGGGAACCAGCGCCGTGACTTTGAGGGGCATGATTCTTGCGCCCCAGTTGACCCCCACCATATCGCACCGCTCGCCGCACAGCGACACATTGTTGCGCGCATTGGCGGCGATCAGGCCGGTGAGAAAGGTTCCGTAGCCGAAGTCGTCGTTGGCGTCCGGCTTGCGATACACAAAGTCGTAGCCCGGCACGAGCCGCCCGGCGAACTCAGGGTGCGAGGTGTCTACGCCGGTGCTGATCACGGCGATGACGGTGTTGTCGCCGGTGGTGATGTTCCAGGCGCCGGTGGCCTTGATGTCGGCGGTCGTCGCCCCCAGGTAGGCGCGCGTGTGGTCCCATTGCCACAACTCACGCGGGTAGAAGGTATCCTGCACGGGGGCCGTGACGATCTGGAACCGGAGCGGGATGGGCACGCGGATATTGGGGTCGCTGCTCACGACGCGCGTCTCGTAGCAGCCGACCGGCAGGTTTAGCGTGCTCAACGGCCATGCGACGCTGCCCGTGGTCTTCACCGTCACCAGGGGCGATGTAATCGCGCCAAGCACCTCGTCATCGCGCGTGTTGAAGCCGAGACTGAACAGCTGGGCGCGCAGCTGCTGCTCTGGCAGGTTCTCGTAGCTGACATTGATGTAGATGGTGCTATTGGCGTTGAAGCGCGGCCCGTTGCAGCGGCCCATTTCTTCAGCCGCTCCGGCGGGGAGGGGGCCAAAGCGCGTGTCGCTCACCCAGAAGCGGCTCAGCATGGGCTGGGGCGGCGCAGTCGGCGTGGCCGCCGCCACGGTCGCGGTGCCCGTCGGGGTGGCGGTGGCCGTCGCCAGTAGCGGTAGGGTCGCCGTTGGGGTGAGAGTCGGACCGGGCGTCTGACTAGTGGTCGGGGTGGCCGTTGCCGTTGGGGTGGCGGTGGCGGTGGCCGTCGCCAACACGGGCAGCGTGGCAGTTTGGGTAGGCGTGGCGGTCACGGTGGCTGTGCCCGCGTCATCGGCCGCCAGCCGCGCAAAGTTGTCGGGCGCGCTGGCGCGGCCGCGAGCGACGCGGCCCGTGGGCGGCGCGGCCAGGCCGGCCGGCCGGCGGAGGCTCACCACCTGCTCGCGGAGGGCATACGCCACCGCCGGCTCAGCGCGTAGCGCAGCCAGCGCGGCCGGCGCATCGGATACCGAGAAGCGATAGACGCCCCCCACCTCACTCAGCGGTGGGTAGGCCGCCAGAAGCCGCGCCACGTCGGTCGATAGCGCAGCCGGCGCGAAACGAACGAGAATCTGATCGGGCTGAGAAACGATTGCGGTAGATTCGGGCTGCCAACCAGGGTCAGCGGCGACGGCGAGCGGCGTGAGCAGCGCCAGGGCAAACATGAGGCTGCGCAGTAGGCCCACCAGGGGGCGCGACATTTAGAACTTCTCCATAATTCTTGCCTGACTACCAACAGACAGTCGGCAAAGAAGCGGCGGCCAGTTTAGCATAACTTTCGTGAAATGACAAGCTCTCTTGTGAAGGTTGGCCGGCCGGGTTACGAAGTGGCGACTCATCAGGAATGACGCTCAGCCTGGCCCCCGGTTACGAGGCGTGGCAAAACTCGCATCGCCCCGGGCTGATGCTCGGCGACGGTAGAAAGGTTTACCCTTCGGCCTCAGCCTTCGGTGGGATTGTCCAGCATGAGGCCGTGGCCGCGCAGCGTCACGATATAGTCGCGCGTGTCTAGCTCGCGCAGGCGGTCGCGCAGGCGGCGCACCAGGGCATCCACAGCCTGTTCCGAGACGCCGATGGCGGCCTCCGACCACACGGCGCGTATCACATCCTCGCGGGCGCAGACGCTGTTGGCGTGGCGATAGAGGTATGACAGAAGCTGATATTGGGGGGCCGACAGGGGTGGGTCCATCTCGATGCCATTCACGGATACCCGTTTGGTCGCCTCGTCGATATAGACGCCGACGCGACGATTGGGCGACGGCGGCAGCGGGGCGGTGGACTCGGCATCCACGAACAGAAGCTTGAAGCGCATGGCGACGCTGATCTCGTCGCCGTCGGTCAGGGTGTAGGGTTCCTGGAGGGCGCGGCCATTGACAAACGTCTGGTTCTTGCTGCCTTCGTCGACCAGGACGAACTGCCCGCCGCGCCGCTCGATGCGGGCGTGACGGCGCGACACCTCACGGGCCTCAAGGGTTATGTCGCTTTCGGGGGTTCGTCCGATAGTGACAATTGCCTTATCCAGGGGCCACTCGTGATTCTCTCCCTCGCTGGTGCGAAGGATAAGCATGGGGGCTTCTTTCACAGCCATGACGTATCCCTTGCCGGATGCTTGACACCTGTGCGCCGCGTGCCTATGCTTGTCCCACGAGGACCGAGGAGGGCGGCGTGAGCACGGAAACGGCGGTGGGCGCCCTGTTGCGGGCGCGCTACCGGGTGCTGGAACTGGTGGGCGAGGGTGGCGGCGGGGCCGTCTATAAGGCGGAGGACCTCCGCCTGGGCGGCCGACTGTCGGCGATCAAAGAGATTCGCCCCGACGCCTACGCCACGGCGACGCAACTGGAACAATCCCACATCCAGTTTCGCCGCGAGGCCATGACTCTGGCCCAGCTCGACCACCCCAACCTGCCCAAAGTCTACGACTTCTTCATCGACGGCGGCCGGAGCTATCTGGTCATGGACTTCGTGGCCGGTTCCGACCTGCGTCAGATTGTAGATCAGGCGCGCGCGCGAGGCCAGTTCTTGCCCGAAGCCGAGGTCGCCGACTGGCTGGGGCAACTCCTGGACGCGCTAGAGTATCTCCACGCCCAGACGCCGCCCGTCATCCACCGCGACATCAAGCCGGCCAACATCAAGCTCACCAGCCAGGGGCGCATCAAGCTCGTGGATTTCGGCCTGGTGAAGCCGCTAGATCCCGATGACCCGCGCACTATCACCGTGGTTCGGGGGATCGGCTCGCTGCCCTACACGCCGCTAGAGCAGTATGGAGGCGGCAGCGACCACACCGACCCGCGCTCGGACATCTACGCCGTGGGCGCGACCCTCTACCACCTGCTGACGGGCAAGATTCCGCCTACGGCGCAGCAACGCTTCCTGGAACCGGGGCTGCTGCCGCCACCACGCTCCCTTAACCCCGAAATCTCCCCCATCCTGGAGCAGGCCATTTTGGCGGCGCTGGCGATGCACCCTGACAAGCGCCCCCGCGATGTGGCGGCGTTTCGCGCCCTGCTCCAATCGCGCCAGGCTCCATCCCCACCCGCTCCCGAAGCGGCGTGGCAGCAGGCCCTACGCGACAATGCCCCGCTGCTGGCGCTGATCGGAATCCTGCTGGCGCTGGCGGTGCTGGCAACCAGTCGCGCCCTCCCCCTACCCTGAAGCGGGGACCCTAGCGCGCCCGGAGCCAGAACCAGGCGATAGGCAGCGCGGCGAACAGCGCGCTGACCAGCGGGCCGACCCAGCCGGCCGGGGCCGTGTTGTTGAGACCGGCGGCGGCCGCGTACAGCAAGTAACCCACCAGTCCCCACACGAGAGCCACCAGGGCCAGGCGCAGCGCGCGTGGCGGCGTGGCGCGCGAGTCGCGGCGGCTGACCGCGCCCGCGCCACCGACCACGACCATCGCCATGAGCGACGCGAACAGGCTCAGCCAGCGAGTGTCGGCCGCCGCGACCGGCGCTGGCTGAAGCGCGGGTATGAGAGTGGGCGACGGGGTCAGGGTGGGCGTCACTGTCGGCGGCGGTGTAAGCGTGGCCGTCGGCGGCGGTGTCGCCGTGACCGGGCCTTCCCCCTGGACGGCTAGCGTGAGGGGGGCCGCGCTCGCCGCCTGGCCGGCGCTGGCGGTGATTTCGAGCTGGCCGGGCCGCTCCAGGAAGAGGGGACTCTCGGCGATGCCCGCTTTGGTCAGCACTGTCTGAGGTTGCAGATAGCGGGCCTCGGCGCGATAGAAGAAGGTGAAGTTGACCGGGGTGCGGTCGGGCACGGGATGGCCATTGCGGTCGAGGATGGGCCCGGCGCGCACCGTGACCGTCTGTCCCACTTGCGTCTTGTCGCTGCTCGCGCTGTCGGTGAGAGTTAGGGGAATGGGGCGCGACGGATCCGAATCCAGCACCGACGCCAGATCATACGCTGTGCCGGGGATGCTCACCGGCGACGCGCCAGCCGGCTGGAACTCCTGGAAGATGGCGCGCACTGAGGCCTCGATGAATGGCTCAGTCTTGCCATAGGCGGCGTAGTAGGCGGTTAGCTTGCTAATCTCGGTGGCGTCGAGATAGTAGGGCGCACCGTAGGCGATGGCGACGACCCGTTTGTCCCGCAGCAGATCGCGGCGATCACGCAGGAAGAGGCGCAAGGCGTCGGCATCAGGATACTGCGTGGTATCGTTGTCGAGCATGGCGAAGATGAGCCACGTGGCGTCGCGCAGGAGCGCGTCGATCTGCTTGCGTGTCTCCTCGGGCTGGCTGGGCGACTGGGTGAGGTAGCTCTTGAGGTCCCCGTAGCTCAGGCTTGCGACCCGCTCGGGGGCGATGATGCCCGACGCGCTTGGCCCGTACAGGCGAAGGATGGTCTCCTGAAGGGCTTCCTTTGGAATGAGCGGCGTCGAAGGGCAGGTTGGGCATTCGGCGCCGACGCGGCCGTCGGTCACGATGACGATGCGGTCGTTCTCGTTGGCACGGGGTAGCCGCCCCGATAGGTCGTCCCGGCTGGGGGAAATGAGGGTGATGGCCTCGCGGGCGATGCCGGTAACGATGGTCTCGTCGCGCCCAACGCGGTCGGCGGCGGCGCGGCTATCAACGAGGATGGAGTCGGCGCTAAAGGTAGGGTACATGCGCCGCTTGAGCAGCAGGATACGCCGCACCGAGCGGTCGACGCGTTCCTGGAAGGTCTTGTCGGTCTTGTACTGCTCGCGGAAGAACTCGATGGTTGCTTTCGTGTTAGCCAGTTGATCGGGCCAACTGTCGGTCAGGGCGAAGCGGCCCAGGTAGAGCAGGTCGTTCCCCGCCAGGAACGCATCGCGGGCGATGGTCTTGGGGTTGAAGGTCTGGAGCGAGGGGTCATACGACTTACGCACGGCGGGCGCGCCCAGGGCGTCGGACACCAGCAGGCCTCGCTCGCGCCAGGTCGCCAGGTCGGGCAGGGTCAGCAGGCCTTGCAACCCCTGGGCATCGAGGGCGATGGGGCGAGTCGCGCCGCCCTGCAGGGCGCGAAACCGTACCAGAGCCGTCATCAGGCCGTCGGTGGTATCGGCGGCCACATTGGCCGGGCCCGCCGCCACCGTCAGGAACGGCGCGAGGTCGAGGCGGCGCAGGTCCGCCTGGGCGCGTTCTACCGTCGCTACCTCGTCCTCAGGGCTGCGATCGGATACGCCGATGCCGGGGAAGTGGCGGGCGATGGTCACGACACGCGCGACGCTGCCCTGGTGCACGCCCTGGATGTAGGCGCGGCCAAGCCGCCCCACCCATTGGGGCGAGCCGCCGAAGCTCCGCACGCCCAGGTCAGCGGCCTGGACGCGACCCGGCACGGTGAGGGTATCGAGGGACGGGCCGAGGAGCATGTTGACGCCCACCGACGCCAGTTCCTGGCCGGCGATGCGCCCGGCGGCCTGGCTGTTGCTCTCTCGCCAGGTCGCGCCGAGGGCCATCGCGGAGGGCAGGGGCGTGAACCCGCTGCGCAGCGTGCTATTGGGGTAGCCGTCGCCCTCCTGCGAGACGGCGACGAACAGGGGGACGAGGCTGTTCTTGTTGGTATCGAGGGCGAGGCGTTGCAGGCTGTTGGTTAACTCGGCGGTCTTGCGGGGGGTGTCCTGCTCGTTGCGCACGTTGCCCGCGCCCGTGCTCAGGACAACGCCGCCGATGCGGTAGTCGCGGATGAGTTGCGCAATGTCGGAGGTGGCGCCGGTGTCCGACCCTGGGAAGGTCACCAGGAAGAGCTGGCCGATCTTTTCATCGACCGTCATGCGATCGATGGTCTGTTGGATAATGGCAGCTTCGCCCGGTCCCTGGGCGCGCGCGACGCCGACGCCCATCAGCCAGGCCAGCGCCACAACGAGACCGATGCGGGTGAAGCGAATCACGCCTGGCCTGACAGCCGCGCGTGACAGATTGACTCTCGCCAGAGGGTGCATGCCCTAACGTCCGTTACAGATTCCTAACCTCAAGGCTTCAAACACCGCCAGCCACGCCGCAAGTATAGCGCAGATGGTCTGGCTGGTCAACGCTCGGCGGGTCACTTGGCGTAGGGTGGGCGTAGGGTGGGCGGCGGGTAGCGGGCGAATGGCCGTCCAGCGCGCGCCGCCAGGGTGTGGTATGATGCTGTTGCGTTTTCTCCTCCTCCTGAAGAGCCGTCGGTGTGACACCGACGGCTTTTCGTCGTCTCACGAACTCCCCGCCGCGAGCCGGTGCGCTCTTTTGACCGAGCGTCCCAATTGCGCTACGATTTTGGCGTGGAGATTGGATAATGGGACGCTTTCTCACCTGCATCGCGGTATGTATCGCATTTCTTCTGGCCGTCACGATGACATCGGCTGCCCCGGCCGAGAAGGGCCGCTCCCCGACCGCCGGGCAATACGCGCCGGGCCGCATCCTCCTTCAGCCCCGTGGCGGCGATCTCGCCAGGGCCAACGACCTGGCCGGGAAGGTGGGCGGCAAGATTGCCGCGACCCTGCCCACGCTGCGCATCGTCGCCCTGGACGTCGCGCCCGACGCCACCGACAAGGCCCTCGCGGCATTGCGGGCCGACCCGGCGGTCGCCTTCGCCGAGCGTGACCCACTGGTTCAGACGGCTGCGCCGGCGCGGGGCTGGCGGCCCAACGATCCCCTGCTGGACAGCGAGTGGGGCCTGGACCGTATCGGCGCGCCGGAGGCCTGGGATGTGACGCGCGGCGACTCATCCATGGTCGTGGCGGTGCTGGACACGGGTATCGACATGGGCCACCCCGACCTGCAAGGCCAGATGGTCGGCGGCTGGGATTTCGTGGGCAAGGACAACACGCCCCAGGATGATAACGGCCACGGAACCCATGTCAGCGGCCTGGTCGCCGCGGCTGCCGATAACGGGCAGGGTATCAGTGGCGTCGCGCCGGGGGCGCGGGTGATGCCCATCAAGGTCGTCACAGCCACGGGCATCGGCTCCCATCTCCAGATCGCCCAGGGTATCGAGTACGCTGTGCGCAACGGGGCGCGTATCCTGAATCTGAGTCTGGGCGGGAGTGAGCCGTCGGAGACCTTGCAGCGGGCCGTCGCCTACGCCTGGGACAGCGGCGCGCTTGTTGTCGCGTCGGCTGGCAACGAGAACAGCAGCGCGCCCGTCTACCCGGCGGCGTGGCCCAACGTCATCGGCGTGGGCGCCACCAATGTCGACGACACGCGCGCGCCCTTCGCCAACTTCGGCGCCTACGTCGGCATCACCGCGCCGGGTGTCGCTATCCTGAGCACGACGATGGGCGGCTCCTACGAGGCGTGGCCGGGCACGTCCATGGCCGCGCCCCTGGTCAGCGGGGTGGCGGCCCTGCTGTGGTCGCGCTATCCCAACCTGACTAACGCCGAGGTACGTGCTTTGCTCCTGGCGACGGCGGACCGCATCGGGTCCGCCAGCTACGATGGGAGCGGCTGGAATGCCGAGTACGGTCACGGTCTCGTCAATGCGGCGCGCGCGGTGGGCCTTAACATACCGACGCCCACGCCCGGCCCGGCCCGCCCCAGCCCCACGCCGCCCCCGTGCCCGATCCCCGGCCGGGTGGCCGAAGAGCAGGCGGGCGTCAACGGGATCAACGCGCGCAACCTGCCCAGGAGCACAGGCGGGAC
>CAZJJF010000064.1:0-13932 GCA_964546245.1 uncultured Anaerolineales bacterium | reverse complement strand
CCGCAACGGGGCTTACAGTCAGGATGCGCCCTTCGTCGTGTGTATCTTCATCATTACGGGAGCGTGCGCCAACGTCACGACCATCGACCCGTCGATTCCCGCGACGTCCGCCCCCAACGAACCGGCCACGTACAAGACTCTCATCCTGACCGACACGAGTCGCGTGGGCGGTAGCGACGCCGACAAGGCCGCCATGCTGACCAAGATGACGACGCTGGCGGCGCGGCCTGAGGTGAGCGGCGTGATTCTCGACTTCGGCGAGAAGCTACCGGACGGCACGCCTAAGTACAAGCGCATCGCCGCCGCCAAAGCCCAGGCCGACGCAACCAGGGACTGCCCCTACGGCAAGAACGTCCTGGCCGCCGAGATCAAGAAGGTCATCGACAGCTACCGCGCTATTCACCCCGTTCAGTATCTGGTGCTGGCGGGGTCGGACGACGTCATCCCCTATTACCGCACCCCCGATCTGGCGGGTCTTGGCGCCGAGAGCGAGTATGATCCGCCAGTCAACGCGGATAGCGCGCTCCAGGCTAGCCTGAAGAACGACCAGGTGTTGACTCAGGAGCCATACGGCTCGACAGTGAACCTGTCGCGCGGCGATCATGTCTTCCCGCTGCCTGGCCTGGCCATCGGCCGCCTGGTGGAGACGGCCAGCGAGATTAGCGGCATGATCGACGCCTACATCGCCGCCAACGGCGTCATCACGCCCCAATCCGCCCTCGTTACTGGCTATGACTTCGTGACCGATGCGGCCAACATGGTGAAGAGCGAATTGGAGGCCGGTCTCAGCCCTGACGCGTGTCAGCAGGCGGGCGACTGCGTCACGGCCTCGTCCCTCATCATGCCCGCTTCGATGCTGCCTAGCGACGCGGGCGCGTGGACGGCCAACGACCTGCGGGCCAAGCTCTTCGGTCAGCGCAACGACCTGGTCTTCCTGGCCGGTCACTTCTCGGCCGGCTCGGCGCTTGCGGGCGACAACACGACGCGTGTCCTGGCGTCGGAACTGGTGAACGCGCCGCTAGACATGACCAACACCCTCATCTATAGCATCGGCTGCCACTCTGGTTTCAACATCCCGGTCAGCGATGCCATTCCTGGCGTCTCACCGGAGCCGGATTGGCCGCAGGCCTTCGCGCGCAAGCGGGTAACCGCCATCGTCGGGACGGGCTTCCAATACGGCGATACCGAGGTCATCGAGTACGCCGAGCGCCTGCACCTGAACTTCACGCGCCTGCTACACACTGGCGATGCGCCGGTGGCGATTGGCACGGCTCTGTTGGCCGCCAAGCAGAAATACCTGGCCGACACCCCGCAGCTACGCGGCATGCACGAGAAGACAATTCTACAGGCGGCGCTATTTGGCTTGCCGATGCTCCAGGTAAACATGCCCGGCCAGCGTATTATACCCCAGCCTGACACCTCCATCGTCAGCGGCACGTCGCCAGTCGTGGCCGGTCCGGGCGCGGCCCTCGGCCTGTCGGTGGGCGTGTCTGCCGACAACCCTGGTTCGGACATCATCACCGTGCGTTCCGAGTTGCGCGGCTATAGCGTGGCGCTACATGGCGAGAACAACACGACCGTTACCGCTCGCTACTACGCAGGCTCCAACGGCGTGGTTGCCAATCCTCTGGAGCCGCTGCTGCCGCTAGAGCGGCGCAACGTGGACGTGCCGGGCAAGACGCTGCGCGGCGTCTTGTGGCTCGGCGGCCAATATGTGGATGAGGGCAACGTCATCCCCCTCACCTCCTCGCCGACGACGGAGCTAGACCGGGGGCGCGTGCAGTTCGCTTCTAGCGTGTTCTACCCCGGTCTGCCGTGGGCGGTCAACTACCTGGATGAGCTGAGCGGGCGCACCACACGCCTGGGTGCAGTGCCGGCCCAGTACAAGTCCGATCCACCGGTATCCGGCGCGATGAGCCTGCCCAGCCAGGGCACGTTGCGGCGCTACGATAACCTGAACTTCCGCCTGTTCTACAGTGCGTGGACGGGTCTGGAGGCTGTGGCCGAAGCGCCGCGCGTCGACAATGTGGCGGCGGTCAAGGGCGCGGGCGGCGCGGGGGTCAAGGCCCAGGTCATCGACCAGTCGAACGTCGGTATCCAGGAGGTTTGGCTGACCTACACCCCCGGCTGTAGCGGTGTCAACTGTGTCAGCCAATGGCAGTCTATGCAGATGGTCAAGAGCAGCGCCGACGCCACAACCTGGCAGACGCCAGACGGGATCACGATTCCCAACACCAGCCGCTTCATCATCCAGGCGGTCAATGGGGTCGGCATCATCGGCCGCGCCACCAACCAGGGGGCGTACTTTGCCGCCTCTGACGCGCCGCCACCGCCTGACGACCGCCGCATCTGGTATCTGCCGCTGCTCATCAAGGGCGTCAATACCCGTAACTGGGGGCCGTAACACAACTCTAGCCCGCAAGGGCGGTCGGCCTCCGAGCGAGACCGGCCGCCCTTGCGGCTGATCGCGGCCAGCATCCCACGCCTAGCGCTGACCATCGCCCATCTTCGTATGCCCTTTGCGGCCCCTCCCAGGCATCGCCCCCACCCGCAGGCGAGGAGAATCTAGCCGATGCCGGACACCTCGACGTTAAGGTTGCTCCCTGACCTCACCGATCAGGCTCGACACAGCGACCTCTTTCGTGACCTGGATGACGCGACAGTAGCCCCTCTTCTTCCTTGTCTCACGCGCCATTCTCTTCCCATCGGCGACCATCTCTTCGATCAGGGTGAGGTGGGTGACAGTCTCTACATTCTGCTGTACGGTCGGCTTGGCGTGCGCCTGATGCTGGCCGACGGAGCCGTGCAGGAGCTGGACGAGTTGACGCCGGGGACGACGGTGGGTGAGATGGCCCTCTTGACAGGGCAGCCCCGCGCTGCGACAGTCTATGCGCTGGTGGATAGCCAGTTGGCCCGACTGGATCGCGCCGACTTCAAGCAGCTGGCGCAAGAGCGCCCATCGGAACTGCGCTGCTTCGCGGGGGGTATCCTCCCGCGACTGCGCCGCCCGCGCCTCGCCGTTGCGCTACGGGCTACCTTTGGTCCGCTGACCGTCGCGGAGCTGCACGAGGTGGAACAGCGCCTCGAGTGGCGTCGCCTGCGGAGCGGAGAGACGCTGTATCGCGAGGGGGAGAGCGCCGAGGACATGCATCTTGTTGTCACCGGCCGACTGCGAAGCCAGGTCAGCGCGCCCGAGGGTCAGCGCCCGCTGGGCGAGATTGGCCCGGGCGAGCCAGTCGGCGAGATGGGGCTGCTCATCGGCGCCCCGCGCAGCGCGACGGTTGTGGCGACGCGGGACACGGATCTGGTGCGCCTGTCTCGCCCTGTGTTTGATACCCTCCTTGAGACGTATCCTCGCGCGGCGCTACAACTGGCGCAGACGACCCTGCAACGATTGGCGCGGACGAACCGCACGGTTGCGGCCGACTCAGGCCGCCGCCCCACGCCTCTGGCGCTGGCCCTCGTGCCCATTGGCTCGGCCGCCCCTGCCGTCAAGCTGGCGCACCGCCTGGCCGCCCGCCTGCAGGGCCACGGCCCCACGCTGGTTCTGGATGCGTCAGGCTTCGACCGCGCCTACGGGCAGGAGGGCGCCGCTCAGACGAGTCACGAGGACGTGGCGGACATCAGCGTCGCGAGCTGGCTCAACGATATCGAAGGTCAGCATGACTATGTGGTGTACGTGGCCGAGCCGCAAGCGACTGCCTGGACGCGCCGCTGCCTCCGACAGGCGGACCGGTTGCTCCTGGTCGCCCGCGCCGACGACGATCCGTCGCTGAGCGAGGTCGAGACCCAGCTAGTCATGGCGCCGGCGTCCCCGACCACAGATCTGGTGCTGGTGCACCGGGACGACGCGGTCCAGCCCAGGCACACCACCGCCTGGCTGGCGAAGCGCGCAGCGATGGAGCACCATCACGTGCGCTTGGGGAACGACGCGGACATGGGGCGGCTGGCGCGCTGGCTACGGGGCGCCAGCGTCACCCTGGTACTGAGTGGCGGGGGAGCGCGCGGCTTTGCCCACATCGGGGTGTGGCGCGCCATCGCGGAACTGGGGTTACCCGTCGACCGAATCGGCGGAACGAGCGCGGGTGCGCTGGCGGCGGGAACCGCCGCCCGAGGGCTAGACTACGACGCGCAGGTGCGGCTGGCGCAGCGTTTCTCATCGCGGCGCGAGATGGAGGACTACACCCTGCCTCTGGTATCCCTATACCAGTCACGGAAGCTCACCCACGTGCTGCGTGAGATTCTCGGTGAGACGGCCATCGAGGATGCCTGGCTGCCCTTCTTCTGCGTCTCTAGCAGCCTGACTCGTGGCGCGGCGGTCGTTCACCGTCGCGGCCTCCTGTGGGAAGCGGTGCGCGCCAGCATGGCCATTCCAGGCGTCTACTCGCCGATTCTCAAGGACGACGAGGTGCTGGTGGATGGCGGCCTGATGGACCATCTCCCCGTTGGCATTGCGCGGGCCGCCTCGAATGGCGGCTATATCGTGGCCGTTGATCTCTCACCGTCCACTGACCTGCGCGGCGACTATTGCTTCGGCTCCGACCTCTCCGGCTGGCAGGTTCTCCGAGGCCGCTTGCAATGGGGCCAGGACCAGGTGCGAGCGCCATCGATTGTCCAGATTCTGCTGCGGGTTATGGAGATCAGCAGCCGCCCTCCGGTGGATGGCGGGTCGCCCGGCCGCGCCCAGGCAGATGTCCTGCTGGAGCCGCCCATGGGCCAGTTCCACGGGGCAGAGTGGAGCGCCTATGCCGCCATGATTGAGGTGGGGTACGAGTATGCCCGTCCCCACCTCGCTACCTGGCTCGCCGAGCATGCACGTGATCTCGGCTAGGGTTGGGCCAGCGTGTCTACCTCGGTCAGGCGCACCGGCCGACCCTCGTCGTAGGAGCGCCGCGCCGCCAGACCCATCACAACCGGCGCGCGGCCGTCCGCGCCCGTCACCGGCGTCGGCTTGTCGTTGACGATGGCAGCGACGAAGGCGTTGATCTCGTTGACGAAGCTAGTCGTGTAGCGTTCCATGAAGAAGTGCAGCGGCAGGTCACGGCGGACGCTACGGCCGTCGCTCAGCAGCGCGCTGTTGGGGTAGTTGTTGTCGGTACGAATCGCGCCGCCACTGCCCAACACCTCCACCCGTTGGTCGTAGCCGTAGGTGGCCTGGCGGCTGTTGTCAATGGTTCCGACGACACCGTTGGCGAACTTGAGCACCACCAGAGCCGTATCCAGGTCGCCCGCCGCGCCGATGGCTGGATCGACCATGACGCCGCCCGCTGTGTACACCTCCTCGACCTCTGCCCCAATGAGGAAGCGCGCCATGTCGAAGTCGTGGATGGTCATGTCGAGGAAGATGCCCCCGGAGACCTTGACGTAATCGATGGGTGGCGGCGCTGGGTCGCGACTGATAATGTGCAACAGGTGTGGCTGCCCCACCTCGTCGCCCTCGATGGCGTCGCGCACACGGCGAAAGTTGGGGTCGAAGCGGCGATTGAAGCCGATTTGCAGCTTGACGCCCGCCCGCTCCACCTCGGCCAGGGCCGCGTCGATGGTGGGCAGGCTGAGAGCAATCGGCTTCTCGCAGAAGATGTGCTTACCCGCTCGCGCCGCCGCGCCGATGATGCTGGCGTGGGTATGGGTGGATGAGCAGATCATCACCGCGTCGACCGTTGGGTCGTCCAGCACGACTCGGTAATCGGCTACGGCGCGGGGAATGTGATTCTCGTGGGCGCATTGCTGCGCCGCATCCAGAATCTCGTCGGCAACGACACCGATATGGGCGGTGGGTATAAAATGGGTGAGATTGCGGGCGTGGACACGGCCAATGCGGCCCGCGCCAATTAGCCCAACATTGAGAGCTTCGAAGGGCATTCTCGGTGTGCCTCCGTGGGCAGGATATCCAGACGGGATACCCCTACAAGCCTAAACGGGTAAGGTAATCACGATTGCGTTGTGCGCTATTTCTGGGCGTGCCCATGCCGGGCAGGACGTCCTGCTCGACGGTGATCCAGCCCTGGTAGTGGTGGCGGCGCAGCCAGGCGACCACGGCCGGGAAGTCGACGCAACCCTGACCCAGTTCGCAGAAGACGCCGTGGCGCACCGCCTCGAAATAGTCCCAGCCTGCGCGTCGCGCCTCGGCAGCCACCTCAGGCTGGCAATCCTTGAAGTGAACATACCACACCCGGTCGCCAAAGCGATCCAGTGTGGCGAGTACTCCTTCGCAGCCGTCGGGGCCAGCGCCATAGGCGAAGTGGCCGGTGTCGAAGACCAGCCCGACCAGGGTCGGGTCCGTCTCGTCCAGGAAGCGCTGTATCTCGTGGGGGGTCTCGACGAAGCCCGCGCAGTGATGGTGAAACACTGTGCGCAGGCCTGTCTCGTCGCGCACCCGACGGGCGATACGTTCGGCACCCTGGGCGAACACCTGCCACGCCTCGGCCGATAGTTCCATGTTGGCCGTGACTCGCCCCGCGTTAGCGGTGCGCCTGGGGTCGGTCCCGTTCTCGTCGGCCAGCACCAGAACCGGGAAACCGTCGTCTGCGCCACGCACGGCAGCCAGGAGACGCGCCACGCGCAGGGCGTGGGCTTCACCCGCGGCATGGGTGGCCGCGTCGCGTAGCGCCACCGGCACGAACGCGCCGAGCATGGTCACGCCGCGTGCGGCCAACTCGGCGCGCAGGGCGTCCGGCTGCGATGGCATGAAGCCCCAGTCGCCCAATTCCGTCCCACTGTAGCCCGTCTCGACCAACTCGTCCAGCATTTGCCGATAGCCAATGCGCTCGGCCTGCATGCCCTCGAACTCCAGCGCGCCCCACGAGCAGGGAGCGTTGGCGACACGAATCAAGGTTGACATAGTGCCTCTAGAACTTGCGCGTCCATTCTCTTGGCCAGCGTTCGACCACCACCTTCTTGTCGGTGTAGAACTCGACGGCATCTTTACCCTGGCCGTGCAGGTCGCCGAAGAAGCTTTCCTTCCAGCCGCTGAAGGGGAAGAAGGCCATCGGCGCGGCGACGCCAACGTTGATGCCCACGTTGCCGACCTCGGCTTCGTAGCGGAACTTGCGCGCCGCGGCCCCGCTGCTGGTAAACAGGCACGCCATATTGCCATACGCGCCCTGGTTGACGATGGCAATGGCGTCGTCCACCGCCTCGGCGCGCATGACGCTTAGCACGGGGCCAAAGATCTCGGTGCGGGCGATGTCGCTCCCAGGTATCACGTTGTCGAGGATGGTCGGTCTCAGGAAATGGCCGCCCTCGTAGCCCCTCACCGCTCTTGCGCGCCCATCGACCGTCAGCGTCGCCCCCTGCTCCGCGCTCGTTCCGATGAGCCGCTCGATACGCTGGCGGCTCTCCTGGCTGATGACCGGCCCCATCTCTACGCTTGGGTCCAGCCCATAGCCCACCTTGCGCGTCTCGGCAATCTCTGCCATGCGCGGCAGGAACTCGTCGCGCGCCTCCCCGACGGGAATGGCGATGGACGCCGCCAGGCAGCGCTGGCCCGCGCAGCCGTAGGCCGAGTCGGCCACAATGCGCGCCGTCATGTCCATGTCGGCGTCGGGTAGAATAACGACCGGATTCTTAGCCCCGCCCTGACACTGGGCGCGCTTCCCGTTAGCGGTGGCGCGGCTGTAGACGTACTTCGCCACCGCCGACGAGCCGACGAAGGACACGGCGCGGATGCCAGGATGATCCAGCAGCGCGTCGACCGTGTCACGCCCGCCATTGACCAGGCTGACCACGCCGGGCGGCAGGCCAAGCTGATCGATCAGGTCAAAGATACGGCTCATGGTGAGCGGGACCTTCTCGCTCGGCTTCAGCACGAAACAGTTGCCGCAGGCGATGGCATAGGGCAGGAACCACAGGGGAATCATGGCAGGGAAGTTGAAGGGGGTGATAGCCACGACGACGCCCAGCGGCTGGCGTATCATCATCTCGTCGACGCCACGGGCGATATCCTCATTGTTGTAACCCTGCATGAGGGATGGGATGCCCGCGGCGACCTCGACGTTCTCGATGCCGCGCCGTAGCTCGCCCTCGGCCTCGGCCAGGGTCTTGCCGCACTCCTGGGTCGTCAGGCGTGCGATGTCGGTGAAGTTCTCCTCCAGCAGTATCTTGAGCCTGAACAGATATTGAACCCGTTCGGTGGCCGGGATACGCCGCCACTCGGGAAAGGCGGCACGGGCCGCCTGCACGGCCGTGTCCACCTCGGCAGCGGGGGTAAGCGGCACGCGCCCCAGCAGTTCCGTCGTGGCCGGGTTGCGCACTTCCAGCGCCTCGGCCGCCTGGGACATCGTCCACTGGCCGTTGATGTAGTTGCGCAGCTGTTCGTTCGCCGTCATGATGAGCCTCTCCCTTCTCGTCCTCATCCTAATTGTACCACGTCGGCGTAGCTAATCCGGTAAACGAATGTGGCTGTGACGACTGAAGCCCCTGAGATCAACAGGGCCAGGGCGACCCCATAGCATAATGCGGCACCAGGCAAGCCCGGCCAGGAGGACAAGGCGACAAAGGGCTGGCCTGTCGCTGACCGTCAGTCGCGCAAGAGGCCCAGGCGGGTGGCGGCGGCTTCAGCCTTGAGGGCTAACTCCGATGCCAGGAAGACGTGGGCCTGGGGCATGGCCGTCTCGGTGCGGCGCTGCACATCGTCGAGCAACTGTCGCCCGTAGGGCAGTTCCACATCGGCGCAGTCGCTGTACTTCACACCCGTGTGGTCGACCAGGAACAGGTGGTTGCCGCCTGGCTTACCCGCAAGGTCGATGTATTTGCGAATCTCGATGTAGCCCTCGGTTCCCAGCACGGTCAGGCGCGCATCGCCCCATACCGTCAGGCCGCTGGGGGTGTACCAATCGACGCGCACGTAGCCCGTGCCGCCATTGCCGCGCAGCAGGGCATCGCCGAAATCTTCCAGCTCCGGATACTGGGGATGCTTGTAGTTAGCGACCTGGGAAGCGACGACCGTAGCCTCGGTGGAGCCGGTGAAGAACAGGAACTGGTCCATCTGGTGCACGCCGATGTCGGTCAGGATGCCACCGTAGCGCGCCCGCTGGAAGAACCAGTCGGGGCGGCTGGGCAGATTGACCCGATGGGGGCCGAGGCCGATGGTCTGGATAACGCGGCCGATGGCTCCCGCCTGAACCAACTCGCCGGCCTTGACCGCCGCCGGGCTTTCGAGGCGCTCGCCGTAGAGGACCGAATAGATGCGGCCCGTTGCGGCCTGGACATGGCGAGCTTCGGTGAGCTGGTCGAGACTGGTGAAGCCCGGCTTATCGACCAGGTAGTCCTTGCCGTGACGCATGACCTGGATGCCCAACGGGGCGCGCTCGCTGGGGATGCCCGCACTGACGATCAATTGGATGCTGGGGTCATCGAGAATCTCCTGGGCGCTGCGAGCCTGGCGGGCCTGGGGGTAGGTGGCAGCAAAGGGCGCGGCAAGGTCGGCCTCGGCGGCGTAGAAGGCAGCCAGTTCGGCCCCCGCCTGAAGAAGCAGGTTGACCTGGCCGTAGATGTGGTTGTGGTTGAGGCCGATGGCGGCGCACCGACGGGTAGGCGAGGGCATGCTCAGTCTCCGAAGCGGACGCGAGGCGAGGGCGACGGGGCGCGGGCGGGGTCAGCGTGCCAGACAATCGCGCCCTGCGAGATGGTCGTGATAGGTGTGAGGGGGCGAGTCACGGCGTCGCCCTCTAGTACCAGGAGGTCGGCGAGGGCGCCGGGGGCCAGCACACCACGCGGCGGGTCGTCCAGGCCCAGGAAGCGCGCCGGTTGGTCGGTGGCGAGGGCGAGAGCCTGGGACAGACTGGCGTCGGTAAAACGCACCGCATTCTCGACGCCGCGCAGTAGGGGACTGGCTGACCCCGCCAGGAAGGCGGTCCCGGCCAGGTTCAGCCGCCCGTTCGCGTGCAGCTCGACGCGGCCGCCCACCGGCGTATCATATACCCCCGGCGGCATGCCTGCCAGGGCGACGGCGTCGCTGATGAGCAGGCTGCGCGCCGGTCCCTTGGCCCGCAGCATGACACGCATCACCTCAGGCGGCAGGTGGTGACCGTCGAAGATGAAGCTCGCCACCAGCCGGTCCTCGGCCAGTTGCGACCACAGGTAATTGGGGTGACGGGGCAGCCGAGCATGAGCCCCGTTACCCAGATGCGTCGAGAGGCGCGCCCCCGCGTCGACGGCGGCCCGAATCTCCTCGTCCCTAGCCGCTGTGTGGCCGATGGCGACGATCACGCCGTCGGCTGCGACGGCGCGGATGAAGTCCAGCGCGCCCGGCATCTCAGGCGCCAGGGTGACGAGGCCGACGCGGCCTGCCGCCGCCGCCTGCCAGCGGTGGTATTCTTCCAGGCTGGGCGGCCTGACGTGGGCCGGTGGGTGCGCGCCGCGCGGGCCGTCCTCCGGGGAGATGAACGGCCCCTCGACGTGGATGCGCGGTATGGCGTGCGCCACGCGAGGATCGGCGGCGCGGGCGTGGGTAATGGCGCGCAGCGCACGGAGTATGGCGTCTGGCGCGCTGGTGATCACCGTCGGGCAAAAGCTCGTGACGCCGGTAGCCCACAGGACGTGGGTCAAGGCCGTGATAGTGGCCGCCGATACGTCGGGGGCGTTGATGTCGTAGCCCCCATAGCCGTTGATGTGGATATCAATGAGGCCGGGCGCGAGCCACACTGGCGGCGCCTCACTGACAGGGGTGATTGTCGCGATGTGCTGGCCCTCGATGACCATCTCGACAGGCTCGCCCGTGTCGGCCCGCCACCCCGCCAGGCGCATCAGTCCCCCACCGTCTGGGGAGAGAGCCGGCTCGCCGAGGCCGGATCGAGGAACACCCGACCGTTGGCATGGCGGCGCAGCGCCGAAGCGGGGCACGCGGGTTGGATGGGGCCTTCCAGAGCGCACTGCACTGGCTGCGCCTTGCGGGCATCGGGCACGACACACGACAGGGTGCGGGCGCGCAGGATGGCGGGCACGCTGAGGGAGAGGGCCTGGCGAGGCACGTCGGCCAGGGTGGCGAAGTGGCCCTCGCCCACCTGCTGCCCGCGACAGACGTCGTCCAGGTCGACCACGTGGACCAGATGGGGGGTCTCGAAGTTGGCCGGCGGGTCATTGAAGGCCAGGTGGCCGTTCTCGCCAATACCGATGCAGGCCACGTCGATGACCTGGTTATGGAGCAGGGTGGCGTAGCGGTCGGCCTCGGCCTGCGGGTCTGGCGCGTCGCCGTCCAGCAGGTGGACTGCCTTGAAGGGGAGTTGCCCGAAGAGTCGCTCTTCCAGGAAGCGGCGGAAGCTGGCCGGATGGTCGCGGCCCAGGCCGAGGTATTCGTCCAGGTGGAAGGCCGTCACCTGGGACCAGTCCACGTCGGACGCGTCCCGCAGGGCGGCAAGGAACTCGTACTGGGATGCGCCCGTGGCGAAGATGGCGTTGGCCTCACCACGCGCCTCGATGGCCTGCCGCAGGCGGTCGCTTACGAAGTCGGCGGCGGCCTGCCCGATTGCCGCACGGTCGGGGTAGATGTACACGTCGAGCCGTTCGACGGTGAAGTGGCGCAGGGCAGTAGGAGAGGGCATAGGGGATGTTCCTGACATGCTGGTGGTCTACAGGCGGAGGAGGCGCACGGCGTTCTGATAGCCAATCTTGGCGCGCGCCGTCTCATGGATGTCACAGTGGCGGATAAAGTCCACGATGGGTTGGTCCTGCGCGGGGCGCAGGGTGTCGGTAGCGAAGAGTAGTTTGTCCTGATGGCGCTCCAAAAAGCTGAGGCCGAAGGCAGGGTCCCGGGTGACCGCGTTGTACCCTGAGCGCGCCGACAGGTCAGCGTACAGGTTGGGGTAGGTGGCGAGCAGGCGGTCGGCAGCGCCGACGGGGGTAATCGGACCAGCCGGATAGTGACCACCGCGATAGTCGTCCAGAGTGACGTCGGCGGTAATTTCCGCCCAGAAATGGGTGGCGTGGCCGATGAAGACCGTGTCGGGGTAGGCCTGGAGCATGCGCTCCAGGCGCGGTAGGCCCAACTCATCATAGCAGATGTGGTGGTCGGCGTGGAAAAGGACAGGTAGGCCCAGCTCGCCGCATACCTGATAGATTTGCTGTAGGCCAGGGTAATCAATAGGCACGCCGGCCAGAATCTCGCCGAAGCCACGGCAGCCCTGAGCGATATAGTCCTCGATGATGGGGCGTGGATCGAAGCGGTCAGGGTAGCGGTGGCGCGGGTCCACGTTACAGAAGGGGATGAGGCGGTCGGGGTAGCGGGCGCAGGCAGCCAGCACCATCTCTGTCGTCACGTAATAGTCCAGCTCCTCGGGGTTGTCACAAACCATGACGGCCGCCCGCTCGATGCCATAGCGGTCGAGGGTGGCGATAAGGTCGCGCGGGTGGTTCGCCGGGATGTCGCGCAGCAATCGGCCCACGTGGGTATGCACGTCAATCAAGCGCATAACCGCCTCTAACCCCACGCGCGCTGTATCTTGGCCGCCGCCTCGACCAGGCTGTCCATGTCGGCCTGGCTGCCCAGCAGCACAGTCTGGAACAGCCATACAATCTCATCAGCCGCCTTCTCCACGACGGGCAGGCGCGGCGGCGTGTATGTCCCGGCCAGCCGGGTCATCTCGCGCTGGATGGCGGGCGCGCGGTACAGCGGGATGTAGCCCGCGCTGCACGGCGTTACCCCCTCAGCCTGCAACGCCGCGATGAACTCGTTCCGGGGGCGGCCGCCGAAAGCCGTCGCGTCGTAGCGTACCATGAACAGATGCCAGGCGTTGCGTGTCACCCGTGGGTCGCTTGGCAGAGGCAGCAGCCCCGGCACGCTAGCCAGCGCCTCGCTCAAGTAGGCAGCGTTGGCATCGCGGATTGCCATGTGTTCGGGCAACCGCTCTAACTGCTGAAGCAGAATCGCCCCCTCCCACTCCGGCAGGCGCAGGTTCCAACCCAGCACCTCGTGCTGATACCAGCCTCCGCCTCGCACCCGGCCGACGTTGTGAATCGACCAGCACCGCTCGGCCAGGGCCTCGTCATTGGTGACGACGATGCCACCCTCGCCGGCCGTGATGTTCTTGCTAGACTGGAAGCTGAATGTCCCCAGGTCGCCGATGGCCCCCACGCACTGCCCCCGCCACTCCGCGCCCCACGCCTGGCAGGCGTCCTCCAGCACCGGCAGGCCGTGTCGCCGCGCCACAGCCAGCACCCCGTCCATATCGGCGGGGCGACCGCCGATGTGGACGGGGACGATCGCCCTGGTGCGCGGGGTGATAGCTGCCTCGATGAGGGCCGCGTCGATATTGAGACTGTCAGGTTCGACGTCGACGAAGACGGGGCGCGCACCCAGGGATAGGGCGGCGGAGGCGGTGGCAATGAAGGTGTAGGGACTGGTGATGACCTCGTCGCCTTCGACCACGCCCAGAGCGCGCAGGGCCAGCTGCAAGGCAAGCGTGCCGTTGGGGACGGCGACGCCAAAGCGCGCGCCCTGGAAGGCGGCGAAGCGCGCCTCGAAGGCGGAGACGTAGTCGCCCAGCAGGGTTCCCCAGCGACGCGAGTGAAGGACGTCGAGGAGCGCGCGCTCCTCCCGCTCGTCGTAGACCGGCCAGGCGGGCCAGGGCGCGGTGCGGACGGGCTGGCCGCCGTCGACGGCCAGACGGGTCGTAGTCGTCACTGTCATGGTTATTCTCCCGCGGCGAGTTAGCCCTTCAGTCCGGTCAGGGTAACGCCCTCAATAATCTGCCGACGGAGCAAGAGGAACACGATGACAATAGGCAGAATGCTGATCGTGCTGCCCGCCATCAAGCCGCCGTAGTCGATGGTGAACTGGTTGCGGAAGGCCACCAGTCCAATCTCCATCGTGAACATGTCCCGAGTCGTGGCAATGATGAGGGGCCAGATAAAGATGCTCCAGGCCTGGATGAAAGCGAAGATGCCCAGTGCGCCCATAGCGTTGCCCGAGAGGGGCACGACAATCTGGCGGAAGAT
>CAZJJF010000063.1:0-14005 GCA_964546245.1 uncultured Anaerolineales bacterium | reverse complement strand
AGTTCAAGCGATTGCATCTGCGATTGCCGACGTCGTTGCAACGCTGGCTGGGTGACGTCATCGACGTGCAGGCGCTGGAAGTCACCAGCGAGGACGCCAGCTTGCGCGTGTCCATCGCCTACGCGGTACGCCGCACCGGCGAGCAGCGTCTCGATACCTTCACCCGGGGGGCCGCGCCATGAGCCAGGTCGAGCTAGTGTGTGGGGACGACCGCCGCCGCGACGACGTGCGGGCTAAGGGTCGCAACGGCATCGACTACATCGAGGTCGAGCTGTTCGACGCGGCGGGCCAGCCCCGCCCGCGCCCGCGCCTACGCCTGTATTTCCTCGGTAAAGCGCCTACCTTGCGCGCCGCCAACATCGTCATCAGCGGCGGCCGCCGCGTACGCAATATTCAGGTCGTCGGCGAGCCGCGCATCTGCGATCCCGGCGATCCGCGCCGCGATGCCTGCGTCACCTTCGAGGTCGATAAGCTCGGCGACGCCTCGGTGTATAGCCTGTGCCTGGTGGCCGTCGATGAGCGCGGCCGGACCATCAAGGACGACAGCCTGCCGGGGCGAATCAAGTATCGCCCCCTGGACGGCTTCGACCCGCTACTGGCGTGCATCGACTTCACCTTCCGCGCCGGTTGCCCTAGCGACCTGGACTGCGCGGCAGAGACACCCTGCCCGCCCGACCTGCGCGCCGCCCCCGATATCAACTACCTGGCGAAGGACTACGCCAGTTTCCGCCAGCTCATCCTCGACCGCCTGGCCGTCCTCCTGCCCGACTGGAAGGAGCGCCACATCCCTGACCTGGGCATCACCCTGGTCGAGGTCCTGGCCTACGCCGCCGACTACCTGAGCTACTACCAGGATGCCGTCGCCACTGAGGCTTACCTGGACACGGCGCGGCAGCGTATTTCGGTGCGGCGGCACGCGCGGCTGGTGGACTATCTCATGCACGAAGGCTGCAACGCCCGCGCCTTCGTCTTCGTCGAGACCCAGGGCGGTAAGGTAACGCTGCTGCCGGCCGACACCGCGCCACCCGACGGCGCGGCGAGTCTACGCCTGGACGACGTGTATTTCGTGACCCGCCTGGGCGACCTGGGCGCACGAGCGGGGGCGGCCCTGACCGAGGACGACCTGCGCCAGTTGCAGGACGTGCGCTATGAGGTCTTCGAGCCGCTGGTTCAGGCGGCCATCCGCCTGCGGCCCGCTCATAACCGCATCAACTTCTATACCTGGGGTGACACGGAGTGCTGCCTGCCCACCGGGGCGACCGCGGCCACCCTACGCGATACGTGGGTCACCCCGCCCACCGACGGGACAGGCGGCAAGGGCAACGACAAGAACCAGACGGTCCATCAGGGTCCGCCCGCCGATGCGGGCTCTGGCGAGGGGGCCGAGCGGTCACGCGCGCTCGACCTGAAACCCGGCGATCTGCTGCTCTTCGAGGAAGTCAAGGGTGCGCGCAGCGGCCTGGCCGCCGACGCTGACCCCACCCACCGCCACGTGGTCCGCCTGACTCGCGTCACCCCCGCTGTCGATCCCCTGGACGATACGCCGGTCCTCGACATCGAGTGGAGCGCGGAGGACGCGCTGCCCTTCCCGCTGTGCATCTCGGCCGTCGGCGCGGCTCCCGACTGTCGCCTCATCAACTGCATCAGCATCGCACGCGGCAACATGGTCCTGGTGGACCATGGCGGGCGGCGCGGCGAGACGGAGCCGTGGACCGTCCCACCAGCGACGACACGCGACGCGGGCTGCGACGACGAGGGCAAGCCCCGTGACCCCATCGTTCGCCGCTCCCGCTTCGAGCCGCGGCTGACCGGCTCGCCGCTGACTTTTGCCGCGCCCCTACCCGCCGACACGATGAGCGACTACACCTCGGCGCGGGCCTGGCTGCGCCAGGACCCCCGCGCCGCCCTACCCTGGGTGCGCCTCACCGAGCAGGCCGCGCCCACGCCGTGGACCTGGACGCCGCGGCTCGACCTCCTGGCGAGCGGCCCCGAAGACCGGGCCTTTGTCGTCGAGATCGACAACGAGGGCTACGCCGACCTGCGCTTTGGCGACGGCGACGCGGGCCGCGCCCCCCAGCCTGGCGCGACGTTCACGCCGCTGTACCGCGTCGGCAACGGCGCGGCGGGCAACGTCGGTGCGGAGGTCATCGCCCATCTTGTCCTTCGCAACGGCTCCCTGGAAGGTATCACGCTCCGCCCGCGCAATCCCCTGCCGGCGGTGGGTGGGACCAAGGCCGAGCCGATGGCCGAGGTCAAGCTGTTCGCCCCGACCGCCTTCCGCCGCCAGCGCCGCCGCGCCATCACCGCCGCCGACTATGCGGAACTCGCCCAGGCCGACCCGCGCCTGCAACGCGCCGCCGCCGCCCTGCGCTGGACGGGCAGCTGGTACGAGGCCGACGTGGCCGTGGACCCGCTGGGATCGGAGGAGCCAGGCGACGACCTGTTGGCGGCCATCGAGACGCTGTTGCGCCCCTACCGGCGTATCGGCCACGACCTGCATCTTCTGCCCGCCGAGTACGTGTCGCTGGACGTGGCGCTGACGGTGTGCGTCAAGCCCCACTACCTGCGCGGCCACGTCAAGGCTGCCCTGCTGGATGTGTTCAGCAACCGTGTCCTGGCCGATGGGCGGCGTGGCTTTTTCCATCCCGATAATCTCAGCTTCGGCGAAGGCATCTACCTGAGCAAGCTAGTCGCCGCCGCCCAGGCCGTCGCGGGCGTCGAGAGCGTGACCGTCGACCGCCTGGCGCGGCTGGACGAGGCGTCGGAAATCGAGCGCCGCCGCGCCCTGGTCGATGGCGTACTGCGCCTGTCGCCCTTCGAGGTGGCGCGGCTGGATAACGACGCCCGCCGCCCTGGCAATGGCAAACTGACCCTGACCCTCAAGGGAGGGCGCTGACATGAGCGCGCGAGACTTGCCCTGCGGCTGCTGCGAGGGGAACGATCCCTTGACCCCCATGCCGACGGCCAATCGCCCTGGCCTCGACCGCCTGCATTACCGGGTTGGCGTCTACGGCGCGTTCCTGGAAACCATGCTGGCCCGCCTGTCGAGCCGCGACTATCCCGCCTTTCAGGCGCTGACGACCCGCGATCCGGGCGACCCATCCATCGCCCTGCTGGACAGTTGGGCCGTCGTCGCCGACGTGCTGACCTTCTACAGTGAGCGCCTCGTCAACGAGGGCTACCTGCGCACGGCCACCGAGCGCCGCTCGGTGCTAGAACTGGCGCGGCTCATCGGCTACGCCTTGCGGCCCGGCGTGAGCGCGACGGTCTTCCTGGCCTACACGGTAGACACCACCCATCCCGGCGATCTCGCTCTGCCCGTGGGGACACGCGCCCAGAGCGTGCCCGGCGGCCCCGGCGAGCTGCCCCAGGTCTTCGAGACGGCCGATCCCCTCACGGCCCGCGCCATCTGGAACAACCTCCAGCCGCGCCTGGTCCAACCACAGACGAAGGCCACCATCCTACCGGCGGCCGTCGACAACCAACCTGCGCCCCAGCGCCGCGTCTACCTCCAGGGGACAGCCACCAACCTGCGCGCCAACGACGCCTTGCTCATCACCTTCCCCGCGCAGCCGACTCAGCCTTTCCGCGTCGATGGCGACGTAGTTCCCGACGACACAGCCAGGCGCACGCGCGTCAACCTCAGGGATTGGGACGCGGCTGGGGCGGGGGGTGGTATCGCCATCTTGCCCGGCGCGGTGGACTTCCTGGGTCTCATTAAGGCTGCTTCCATCCCGCCGGCCAGCGCACGCCTGTTGAACCGCCGCCTGAGCCAGAGTTTCGCCATCGCCTCCGACCTCAACGTGCAGGCGCTGAGCGTGATCGAGCCGCGCGTGGCGAGTGTACTGACGGCGGCCATCAGCAACGCCAACGCAACTGCCAGCGCGGGAATCACCGTTGAAGCGCTGCGCGTCAAGTCGGGCCTGTTCGGCGCGAACCTGCCGGGCAAGCCAGTCTACGCCCAACAGGCCATTGGGGGCGGCGAGTTCCCGCCGACCGTTACCGTCATCGACCACTACGACCCGTTACCCTGGGACCAGGTCTGGAATGGACTGAAGCTCGACCCCAGCGGCAACGATACGCAGTTGCTCAAGGAGCTGCCCCTGGACGCCGAGTACAATCAGATCAAGCTCGGCAGCCACATCCTCGTTGACCACCCCGACCTGGATGATCTGACAAGGATGAAGCAGACCATCTTGACGGTCGACGGGATGCGCACCGCATCCCTATCAGTCAATGGCATCTCGACACGCGTGACCATTCTCCATGTAGCGGAGGACTGGCTAACCACCACGATTCTGAATAGCGGTCAGCTAGAGGGGCCAGCCACCTTCGCCGACTTCGTCCGCCGCACCGCCGTCTACGCCCAGACGGAGAACCTGCCCCTGGCCGAGGAACCGATTGAAGGCGATGTTTGTCTGGGTCAGTCCGACGAGATCGAGCTGGACGGCCTATACAGCGACTTGCAGCCGGGCCGCTGGGCTATCGTGGCCGGCGAGCGCACCGATGTCAAGGACACAGCGGGCAATACCGTTCCCGGCATCCGCGCTGCCGAGTTGGTCATGCTGGCGGGTGTGTCGCAGCGGGTCAAGATCGACCCGGCGACGAACCAGCCGCTGCCGGGCGACAAGACCCACACCTTCATCCGCCTCGCCCAGGACCTGGCCTACTGCTACCAGCGCGACAGCGTCAGAATCTACGGCAACGTTGTCAGGGCCAATCACGGCGAGACCCGCCGCGAGGTCCTCGGCGCGGGCGACAGCAGCAAGGCCATGCAGAGTTTCACCCTCAAGCAGCCGCCGCTCACCTACGTCTCCGCCAACACCCCGGCCGGCGCCGCCAGCACCCTTCGCGTCTATGTCAACGACGTCGAGTGGCGCGAGACGGACAGCCTGGTGGTGCTTGGCCCTGCCGACCGACGCTTCATTACCAAGACCGACGATGACGGTAAGACCACCGTCGTCTTCGGCAGCGGCGAGCATGGGGCGCGGCCCCCCACCGGCCAGGAAAACATCCGCGCCGTCTATCGCAACGGTATCGGCAAGCCCGGCAACGTCAGGGCCGACCAGATTAGTCTGGCCCTCGACCGCCCCCAGGGCGTCAAGGACGTCCTCAACCCGCGCCCCGCGACCGGCGGTGCGGACAGGGAGAGCCGCGACCAGGCGCGGGCCAACGCGCCCCTGTCGGTCACCGCCCTCGACCGCCTGGTATCGGTGCGCGACTACGCCGACTTCGCCCGCATGTTCGCCGGCATCGGCAAGGCCAGCGTGGCGCGCCTTACCGACGGCCGCCGCACTGTCGTCCACGTCACCATCGCCGGGGCCGACGACATCCCCATCGATGAGGCGTCTGACCTGTTCCGCAACCTGCGCCGCGCTCTGCGCGACTACGGCGACGCCTTCGTGCCGGTCCAACTGGCCGTCCGGGAGCGGCTGCTCATCGCCCTCAGCGCCAACATCCGCCTGTTAGACGGCTATCAGTGGGACACCGTCGAGCCAAAGCTGCGCGCCGCCCTCCTGGACCGTTTCGGCTTCGAGCGCCGCGACCTGGGCCAGGACGTACTGCTCAGCGAGATTCTCAGCGCGGCCCAGGCGGTGCGCGGTGTCGCCTACGTCGACGTGGATGCCCTGGCCGCCCTGACCCAGGATCGGCTCCTTGCCAACATCCCGACGCTGAGCGGGGGCGCAAAGCCCACCCCGCCGCCGGTCGGCGGGGTCAGCGGTCCGGTCGCCGTCAAAGTTGCCACGATTGCCCCGCTCGCCCGCCTGCGCGTCGAGATGGACCGCATTGACCCCAGGGCCACCACACCAGAGACTCGCCTGCGCCCGGCCCAGATTGCCTACCTGTCGCCCGACGTCCCCGATACCCTCGTCCTCAAGCTGATTGAGAGTTAGCCTATGCCTACTGACACCAATCGCGCCGACCGTCTGTACAACCTGCTGCCCGTCATTCTCCGCATGCGCGACGCCGAGGGAAGCGAGCCGTTGCGCGCCCTGCTGCAAGTCATCGCCGAGCAGGTCAACGTCGTCGAGGATGACATCCGCCAGATGTACGACAACTGGTTCATCGAGACGGCCGAGGACTGGGTCGTACCCTACATCGGCGACCTCATCGGCTACACGCCGGTCCACGCGGCGGGCCAGCCCGGCGACCCCAACGCGCCCCGCGACGCAACGCGCAACCGCATTCTCATGCCCCGCCGCGAGGTCGCCAATACGCTGCGCTATCGTCGCCGCAAGGGCGCGCTGGCCCTGCTGGAGGAACTCGCCCGCGACGTGGCGGATTGGCCGTCGCGCGCCGTGGAGTTCTACACCCTGCTGGGCTGGACGCAGAACCTCAATCACCTTCACCTGGACCGGGGCCGCTGGGCCGACCTGCGCGGCGGCGACGCCCTGGAACGGCTGGGTGGCCCGTTTGACAGCCTGAGCCACGGCGTCGATGTGCGGCGTATCAACTCGACCCTCACTCCAGGCCGCTACAACATCCCCAGCGTGGGCCTGTTCGTGTGGCGACTGCGCAGCTACAGCATGACCCGCGCCCCGGCCAGCGCGTTGAAGGGCAACGAGACCCGCTACTTCTTCAATCCGCTGGGCCACGATACGCCCCTGTTCGCCCGGCCCGTTGCCGAGACCGACCCGACCCACATCGCCGAGGAGGTCAACGTCCCCGCGCCCATCCGCCGCCGCGCCTTCGAGGAGCGCGTCCACGAGGCCCAGGGCGAGCGGACCCAGGCCTCGGCGGCGTACTACGGCGAGGGTAAGAGTGTCGCCATCTGGGCCGACAATTGGGCGGGCTATCGCGGCCCTGGCCCCATCCCTCGCGAGCAGATTCGCCCGGCCAATCTGGCCGACTGGCAGTATCAGCCGCAGGACGGCTACCTGGCCGTGGATCCGGCGCTGGGCCGCATCGCTTTTCCCGCCGAGCAGCCGCCCGACGGCCCGGTCATCGTTACCTACCACTACGGGTTCAGCGCCGACATCGGCGGCGGCGAGTACGAGCGCCCCATCGACACCCCCACCGACGCCGTGGTCTACACGGTGGGTGATACGGACGACGCCGCCAACCGTCAGTACACCACCGTCGGCGACGCCCTGGACGCCTGGCGCAGCGAGTCCCCCGACCACGGCGTCATTGAGTTCGCGCGCACCTGGGTCTACACGCTGTACAGCGAGCGGCCCCTGGTCATCGAGCTGGGCCGGCCGGGTCAGAGCCTGCAACTACGGGCCGCCCAGCGCACGCGGCCCATCCTGCGCCTGCTGGACCTGGGGCGGGGCGCGGCCGACGCGCTCACCTTCCGCGTTGCGCCAGGCACGCGCGTCACTCTGGACGGCCTGCTCATCACCGGCAACGCCGTCGTCTTCAAGCCCTACGTTGCCAGGCCCCCCGGCCCCGCAGCGGTAACCCCAGCGGCCCCCAAGACCGGCGCGCTGCCCGTGCCGCCAGGCGCGGCGCCCGCGTCCCCTGACCAGCCTGCCACCGGCACTGCCATCGTCCACGTGCCTGGCGCGGCCACCGGGAGCGACTGCCCTGACGACCAGCGTCCGCCCCGCCCGCGCGCCGTGGACGTGGTCATCCAGCACTGCACGTTGGTTCCGGGTTGGACCCTCGGTCCCGACTGCGACCCGGAGCGCGGCGACGAGCCGAGCCTGGTCATCGACGAGGTCAACGCCGACGTGCGCATCGAGCGCACCATCCTCGGTTCTATCTGGGTCGACGAGGACGAGGTCACCACCGACCCCATCCCCATCCGGCTCAGCGACAGCATCCTGGATGCCACCGACCTCGACTGCGACAGGCCGTCGTGCGTCGCCCTCAGCCGCTCCGGCCCGCGCAGCCCGTGGTACGCCCACGCCGTGCTGACCGTGCTGCGCTCGACGGTGTTTGGCCGCGTGCTGGTCCACGCCATCGACCTGGGCGAGAACAGTATCTTCTACAGTCCGCTTCAGGTCGCCCGCACCCAGATCGGCTGCCTGCGCTTCTGTTATGTCACGCCTGTCTCGCGCACGCCGCGCCGCTACGAGTGCCAGCCCGACACGGCGGTGGCCGCCCTCGAAGCCAGCGACGGCTGGGCGACGCACCCCCAGGCCGTGCGGGACAGTCGCCGCGCCGCTGAGGTGCGCCGTGTCCGCCCCGTGTTCGATAGCCGCCAGTATGGGCGGCCCACCTACGCCCGCCTGTCCCTCCACTGCGCCGACGAGATTCGCCGTGGCGCGGATGATGAGTCTGAGAGGGGGGCGTATCACGACCTGTCTCAACCGCAACGTGCCGCCAACCTGCGCGCCCGCCTCGAGGAGTTCACACCGGCGGGCCTGGATGTTGCTATCCTCTTCGCCGACTAGGAGACGACCATGTCGAACGATGTGTCCCCTGCCGCCCAGGGCGAATTTCGCGGCGACTTCACCCGCGACACCTTCAACCCACTGCGCCACTTCAGCCGCGTGCTGATGCAGCAGGGGCGTGTCCAGCTCGACGCCGACTGGAACGAACAGGCGTCGATCCTGCTGCACCTGCTACGCAGCCTGGCCGCCGACCTGGTGGGGCCGTACGCCGGCTCCGTCGGCGCGTTCAAGATCGGCGCGCCGGTGTCGGAGACGGTCGAAAACCGTACCCGCACCACTTTTCCCATCGCGGAGGGTCACTACTACGTCGATGGCATCCTGGTCGAGCAGGAAGGGGCGAGCGCGTACTACACTCAGCCCCACTTTCAGCCCGACGACCAGTTGGCAGCCGACCGCCTGCCCGACCCGGCCTACCTGGTGTACCTGGACGTGTGGGAGCGCCACGTCACCGACTGGCAGTATCCGGAGGTGCGCGAGGTGGCGCTACGCGGCCCCGATACAGCCACCCGCGCCCAGGTGGTGTGGCAGGTGCGCTGGCTGAAGCCTACGCAGGCCCTGCCTGACGTTAAGACCCTCAAGACGGACGCGGGTTGGGCGAAGTTCGAGGCCGAACAGCTTCAGGTAGGCCCGCTTGGCCTCCTTCAGGCGAAGGCGCGCACCGACGACCCGGCCACGCCCGACCCGTGCCTCGTGCCGCCCGACGCCCAATACACCGGCCCCGAAAACCAGCTCTACCGCGTCGAGATCCACAGCGTTATACTGCAAGCCAATGACCAGCCGCCCCAGGTGACGGTCAAGTGGTCGCGGGATAACAGCAGCCTGGCTTTCGCGGTTCAGAAGGTCATCCCTGACCCTCAAGAAAAGAAGGAGGCCGACTTCTGGCTGGAAAGCCTGGGCCGCGACGACCGCTCGATGTTGGAGGTAGACGACTGGGTAGAAATCGTAGCTATGGGTCGGCAGCTGTCGGGGGAGGCCGGGCAGATGGCGCGGGTGACCGGCGTCGACATCGACACACCGGCGGTCACCCTGCGATCCACCGCAGACCTGACTGTCAGTGGCGGGGCACAGTACGCCCTGCGCCGCTGGGATCATCGCGGCGACGACGAGGCCATCGCCATCGCCTTCGACAGCGCAGGCAAGGGCGTGCCGATTCCCCTGGAGTACGGCATCGTCGTCACGCCCCAGGTGCCGCAGACGGCCAAGAGCTTCATCGCCCGCCCCGGTGACTACTGGCTCATCCCGGCTCGCACCGAGACCGGCGACATCGAGTGGCCGACGGCTACCGCGGCCGATGGGACAGTCGACCGCGCCTTCATCCCACCCCACGGCGTACAACACCACTACGCGCCGCTGGCCGTCGTCGGCGCGACGGCGGCGGGTGGGGCCGCCTCGGTCGCGGACCTGCGCCGCGAGATCACGCCGTCGAAGCTGTATACGCAGCTGTAGCCGCGATTCCACCCAGATAGGCGCGCTGAACGAGGGGGGCGTCGCGCCCAGCCGACACCCCCAAGTCCGATTTGCCCGCTGGCTGCCGCTGTGCTACCCTGCCTATCCTGCTTCTGGCCTCTCGCCTTCCAGGGGAGGGTCTGACGACTGATGACCGACCACCTGTTGCAGCCGGGTCCGCGCCCTCTTCCGTGGTCAGCCCAGAACACCCCAGGGGAAGAGGGAATCTGACTCGTGGAGGCTCTTATGGACTATCGCCCTCTCGGTCGCACTGGCGTCCGCGTCGCGCCCATCGGCCTGGGAACCGCCAACTTCGGCGAGCCGACACCGGAGGACGAGGCGGCGCGCATCCTCGACCGCGCTCTGGACGCCGGCATCAATCTCGTTGACACGGCTGACGGCTACGGGAAGGGCCTCAGCGAAACCTTCATCGGCCGTGCCCTGGCCCGCAGTGGCCGCCGCCATGAGGTGTTCCTCGCCACCAAGACCTTCTACCCCACCGGCCCTGGTCCCAACGAGCGGGGCGGCTCACGCCTGCGTCTCGTCCACGCTTGTGAGGCCTCGCTGCGCCGCCTCCAAACCGACCGCATCGATCTGTATCAGCTGCACCGTCCCGACCCCGACGTGCCGGTCGACGAAACCCTGGCCGCGCTCACCGACCTCGTGCGCCAGGGCAAGCTCCTCTACATCGGCTGTTCGACCCATCCGGCCTGGAAGGTCATGGAGGCCTTGATGGTCAGCGAGGTGCGGGGCTACGTGCGCTACATCAGCGAGCAGCCGCCCTATAACCTTCTCGACCGCCGCGTCGAGAATGAGCTAATTCCCATGTGCCAGGCCCACGGTCTGGGGGTGTTGCCCTGGTCGCCGCTGGCGATGGGCATTCTGGCCGGCCGCTACGGTAGTGGCGTTCCCACCGACTCGCGCGCCGCGCAGCGTGGCGGCATCTACGCGGAACGTGTCTCGCCCCGCGCCGTCGAGGCTGGCCAGCGCTTCGTCGCCCTGGCCGGGCAGGTCGGGTTGCCGCCGGCGCAACTGGCTCTGCTGTGGGTCAAGGAGCAGCCGGGCGTGACCGCCCCGCTGTTCGGCCCGCGTACCGTCGAGCAACTGGAGCACATCCTACCCGTGCTGGACATGCGGCTCAGCGATGACCTGCGCGCCGCGTGCGACGACCTTGTGCCGCCGGGCAGCGCCGTCGCCAACTTCCATAATTCCGCCCCCTGGATGAAGATGCGCATCGGGTAGAAGGTTGACCTAGCGACGGAAGAAGAAGAAGACATTGGCGAAGTCACCATCCCGCACGAAGTACACCCGCACCTCCCCGCTGTCCAGCCGTTCCCCCCGCTGCCCGATGTACCGTACCCCGTCCACCACCTGCACGAACTCCGACGAGTTCGGCACGAACCCATCGGCGAACATCCGTCTCTGCAACGCCGCCGCCGGGTTGAACTGTATCACCTGCGCCGCCTCCCCAGCCGCCAGCACCCCCTCCTCCCTCGCGTTGCGCGCTGCCCCCCGCTGCGCCGCCTGCACGTTGGCGAAGTCCGGCACCACCACGAAGTACACCCGTACCAGGTTGCTGCCCAGGCTCTCCGCCCGTTGCGCCCCCAACTCTACCCCCCCAATCCTGGTGCGGAACTCTGGCGAGTTGGGAACCAGCCCGTCGGCGAAGATGCGCTTCTGGAGGGCGGCGTTGGGGTTGAACTGCATGTTCTGCCGCCGCTCGGCTTCGGCCAGCAGGACCGGCCCCACCTGCATCACATTCACCCCCGCCGCCGGCGTCACCGGCGTCAGTTGCGGCGGGCCGGGGATGATGGTGATACGGGGCGCTGGTGTCACCGGCGGGATACTGCGGCGGGCCGGCCCACTAATGGATGTGCTGGTCGGGCTGGGCGTAATCGGCGTGAAGAGAACCGTCGCCTGGGGCAGCGGCATGGCAGCCACAACCGCCGGGGCAGGGATGGCGAGCCACTGCGTCACAACCATCAGCCCGACGAGGGCAAGCCCCGCGAGGCTGGCCGTGGCGAGCGAGCGGAGCCATTTGAACGAGAATCCAGGTTTCATGGCAGCGCCTCCCTCTCGATCCCTGGGCGTGAAGCCCAGCTATCATCGCCGTGTCGCGAAGTACACGCTGTTCCACTGCCCGGAGCGCACGAAGTAGACGCGCACCTGCCCCGTATCCAATCGCTCGGCGCGCTGGCCCACGTAGGTCGCACCTCCGACACGCTCAGTGAACTCTGGCGATGTCGGCACAAAGCCGTCGGCGAAGATGCGCTTCTGAATGGCCGCGTCCGGGTTGAACTGAATCACCTGCCGGGTATCACCCGCGAACAGGACCACCTCCTCGGCGCTGTTCCAGGCGAAGGGGCGCTCGGCCGTGCGCACCTCGCCCCACTCAGGAACGGCCACGTAGTACACCCGCGCCGCCCGCGATTGCAGGCTCTCGGCGCGCTGGCCGACGTAGTCTGTACCGCCAACAGAGACGCTGAACTCCGGCGAGTTGGGGACCAGCCCGTCGGCGAAGATGCGCTTCTGGAGGGCGGCTTTGGGGTTGAATTGGATGACCTGTCGCCGTTCGGCCGAAGGCAGCAACGCCCGCCCCGCCACCACCCACCAGGGTATCGGCGTGAGGGTCGGCGGCGCCGGGGTCGCCGGTGTGAGTTGCACCCCCGCGCTATAGCACCCCGCGCAGGAAGGGATGGGTGACGGACCGCGCGACGGCGTGCGGGTAGGCGTGAAAACGGGGGCGCTGGGGCGCGATGGGCCGCGCGTAGCGGTGGGGCGCGGCGTGACGGGCGTGGCAAGCACGGTGCGCTGGGCAGCCGCAACGTTCGCTTCGGCCGGCGCCACCGGCAGAGCCAGCAGCGGTGTCGCCAGAGCCAACCCCAGCAGGCCGAGCACGCCCACACCCACCGAGCGTACCGAGTTCCGCAAGCATAGGCGGCTCATATGAGCACCTCTTCCACCCACCGACAGCGCCGCCGCCTTGTCAGAGGCGCTATCTCACCTCTAGTTTCTACACCTCCATCTTATAGTTATGGTATCGAGGCTGCCATCACGCTATTCACAGCAACCCTGTGAGATAGGTCACGCCTCAGGCGAGACCTATCAGCGCGGTTCATTCTAGCGACGGAAGAAGAAGAAGACATTGGCGAAGTCACCATCCCGCACGAAGTACACCCGCACCTCCCCGCTGTCCAGCCGTTCCCCCCGCTGCCCGATGTACCGTACCCCGTCCACCACCTGCACGAACTCCGACGAGTTCGGCACGAACCCATCGGCGAACATCCGTCTCTGCAACGCCGCCGCCGGGTTGAACTGTATCACCTGCGCCGCCTCCCCAGCCGCCAGCACCCCCTCCTCCCTCGCGTTGCGCGCTGCCCCCCGCTGCGCCGCCTGCACGTTGGCGAAGTCCGGCACCACCACGAAGTACACCCGTACCAGGTTGCTGCCCAGGCTCTCCGCCCGTTGCGCCCCCAACTCTACCCCCCCAATCCTGGTGCGGAACTCTGGCGAGTTGGGAACCAGCCCGTCGGCGAAGATGCGCTTCTGGAGGGCGGCGTTGGGGTTGAACTGCATGTTCTGCCGCCGCTCGGCTTCGGCCAGCAGGACCGGCCCCACCTGCATCACATTCACCCCCGCCGCCGGCGTCACCGGCGTGGCCTGTAAGCCAATGGGCGTCCGCGAGGGCGTCACGGGCGTGGCAGTGAGGCGAATGATGGGTGGGGTCGGCGTGCGGGTACGGGTCGGGGTGCGGGTAGGCGTGACGGGGGTGACGAAGACAGTGCCCTGGGCGGGTGGCAGGCCAGCCGCGACCGACGCCACCGACACCGCCAACGTCTGCATCGCCACCAGCAAGCCCGCGAGACTGACCGCCACCAGGCCCAGACCAATCCCTCGGCGTGTGGGTTTGCTCGAAGGTCGTTGACCCATACCGATACCTCCCTGGGCCGTCTACGGCCGCGATAGATAGGCCGCCCGCTCCTCTGCCGTCAGCGAGCGCGTTACCCCGCTGCGCGCCTGTTCGAGGAGGGGATCAAGGTCGCTGCACACGTCGCAGGTGTAGAGGTGCGCGGTGGGATCTGCCTCGCTGTTGCCAGCCGCTGCGATGAGACGGCCGTCGGGGCTGAACGCCGCCGGGCCGACCCCGGCGACGTTGCCCCGCAGAACCGCCAGATTCTTGCCGGTGGCTCCCTCCCACACCCGGACGGTGTGATCCTCGC